>JANQTK010000145.1 GCA_030731695.1 Polaribacter sp. | reverse complement strand
AAATATTCTTTGTGTTGCAATTGCCATTTTGTAAGTGTGTGTTTTTCTAACAAATGATGCGCTTTAATGGTGATTAAAGCAGCAGCAGCCTCAAAACCAACTCGTCCTTTGATACCAACAATAGTGTCTCCCACATGGATATCTCTACCAATTGCATATTTTGTAGCAAAGAAATTCAGCAATTCAATACATTTTTCAGGATCATCAATTTTGCCATTTACAGCTACTAAATTTCCTTTATTGAATGTCAAGACTACTTTTTGATAACCTTCTTTTTCCAATTGAGATGGATACGCACTTTCTGGCAAAGGCATGGTTGATGTCAGTGTTTCTTCACCACCAACGCTTGTTCCCCACAAACCTTTGTTTACAGAATATTTTGCTTTTTCCCAAGGCATGTTGATTCCTTCGGATTTCAAATAATCAATTTCTTCTTGTCTTGTTAATTTTTCATCTCTAATAGGAGTGATGATGCTAATGTTTGGCGCCAATGTTTGAAAAATCATGTCAAAACGTACTTGATCATTTCCTGCACCTGTACTTCCGTGAGCAATATATTCAGCATTGATACTTTTTGCATATTCAATAATTTCAATGGCTTGAATAATACGTTCAGCACTCACAGATAAAGGATAGGTGTTGTTTTTCAGCACATTTCCATACACCAAATATTTCACAACTTTTTGATAAAAAGACGAAACTGCATCAATACATTTATAGGTTGAAACGCCCATTTTGTAGGCATTTTTCTCAATATTTTTGATGTCATCTGGAGTAAATCCTCCTGTGTTTACAGTAACTGCGTGAACTTTGTATTTTTTTGATAATTTTACAGCACAATACGAAGTGTCTAATCCACCACTGTAAGCAATAACTAGTTTTTTCATTTTTTTTCTTTTTTTAAGAACAAGTTTTGTTTCATGTTTTTTAATCTATAAAAAACTTTTTCTTTGATTTTTTTCGGTTCTTCTTTTGATTGATTGTTTGGGTCATACAACATGCCTGTGCACAAACACATCTTTCTGTTGGTTCTTGTCAAAACATCATAGTTGACGCAGGTTTGACAACCGTCCCAAAAAGTTTGATCGTCTGTCAATTCCGAAAAAGTAACAGGTTTATAACCCAAACTGGTGTTGAGTTTCATGACCGCCAAACCAGTAGTGATACTAAAAATTTTAGCATCAGGAAATTTGGTTCTGGAATGATCAAAGATCACTTGTTTGATTTTTTTCGACAATCCCAATCCTCGATAATCAGGATGTACAATCAATCCTGAATTGGCGACAAATTTTCCATGTCCCCATTTTTCGATGTAGCAAAATCCGGCAAATTTATCACCATCTAGGGCTATAACAGCATTGCCATTTTCCATTTTGGTGGCAATATATTCTGGTTTACGCTTGGCAATTCCTGTGCCTCTAACTTTTGCAGCATCTTCAATAGTTTTGCAAATAATTTCTGCGTATCCAATATGAGTTTTATCAGCAATGACAATTTTCATTGAAATTGAAATTTAGTAAGTTTAAAAATGTTTTTTGTCGATTTTTCTAGAGTAGAATTGGACTCACCTAATTCTGTAATGATGCACATACCCCTAAGGGCGCGTGGTAAAATGACGAGAAATTGTAACATTGTTATTGTATAAAATAACTTGAAAATGTTGATGAGCTTTTGTTGATTGTTTCATGAAAAAAATAAAAATTGGTTACACTTTAGTAGTATCGATCTTTTAGAAAAAGATTAACAGCGTCTGCATCGCAAACGCTTACTGGGCACTATCGAAGTGTAATTTTTATTTCTTAATACTTGAATCATAAAGTAAAAGTATATATTTTTTAAAACTTATTATTAAAAATGCGTTATTTTTTTATAAGTTTTACGGAATCGTAACTAAAATAAGGATTGATTTGTGAATTTGGTATCAATTACTGAAATAAATACATTTTTGGTAATTTTTTTAGGATACTTTTTCATCAAAAATATTGAGTTTTCTATAATGACAATTCATCCTTTAAAAATGACAGTTCGGTTACAATCAATTTTTTTAAGCGAAATCCTGTCGCACTTTTGTGGCATCATTAATCTTAAAAACATAAAAATTATGAAACTAGTAACATCAATCGTAGTAATGGCAGTTTTATTCATCACGAATTCAGTAATTGCCCAAGAGAAAGCAAGCATCACAGCAGAAGTAATCAATGTTTCTTCTGATACTGGAAAAGTAGGTTTTGCATTGTATGACAAAGCATCTTTTATGCTGAAACCAATTCAGGCTGCAAATGCCAAAATTGTAGAGGGAAAAAGTACCGTAACTTTTGAAAATGTACCTTTTGGTGAATATGCGATCATTTGTTATCATGACAAAAATGACAATGACAAAATGGATTTTTCTCCAAACGGAATGCCCACTGAAGATTATGGCGCTTCTAATAACGTGATGACGTATGGTCCTCCAACTTTTGAGGGTGCAAAGTTTGCAGTTTCAGAGAAAAATGTATCTTTAAAGATTAAATTTTAATAACGAGTTTTACCAATATATTGTTGATTATGGCTACCAAAATCTCCTTAAGAAATAGCATTAAAGATGGTGTTTTTACAAGTTTGAAAATCACTTTAATTTTTACGATTGTTTTCACACTTTTAAATCAAGATTTTTCTTTCATGGCAATCGCTCATAATTTGTTGATTTCTGGAATGTATTCTTTTGGATTGGGATTTGGACAAGGCGTTATCAATGACGAATTGAGTAAAAAATGGAGTTGGGTTGAGCAAACCAATCAGCGAGTTTGGATCGGAATTATTGCTACAATTGGATATACAATTCCGGTTGTTTTATTGATTGATTACATCAATTTTATAGTAATCAACGGAAACAATCCTGATAATTTTTTCAGTGGGAATAATCTTTGGGTGCATTTTTTCTATACTATTTTATCATTCGGAGTTTCAGCGTTCTTACATGCAAGAAGCTTTATGGTTGAATGGAAAAAATCAATAAAACAAGAAAGCACCCAACAACAAATCGTTGCAAAAACTGAAACAGCCAAATTCGAATCCTTAAAAAATCAAATAGATCCGCATTTTTTATTCAATAGTTTGAATGTATTAACAAGTTTAATCAGTGAAAATCCAAGTCAGGCAGAAAAGTTTACCACCAAATTATCAAAAGTGTACAGATATGTTTTGGAGCAAAGAAACAAAGATTTAATTCCGTTAACAGAAGAATTGACCTTTGCAAAAACGTATATGGAGCTTTTAGGAATGCGTTTTGAAGACGCTGTTCAGTTCAATATTCCAGAAACGGTAAGCAATCAAGAGTTGAAGATTGTGCCACTTTCGTTACAGTTATTGTTGGAAAACGCTGTGAAACACAATGTAGTTTCATCTTCAAAACCACTCATCATTAGTATTTATGAAAAGGATGATTATTTGGTTATAGAAAACAATGTAAACCCAAAAGAAGCCATTGGTAAAAGTACCAAAGTTGGGTTGCAAAACATCGCTGATAGGTATGGTTTAATCACACATAAAAGTGTGCAAATAGAAAATAATAATAAAACTTTTAAGGTGAGGATTCCTCTCTTATATAAAATTAACAACAGTATGTATCCAAAAGATTTAGAAAATAGCAATTACGTGAAAGCCGTAGAAAAAGTAAAAAAGTTAAAAGAATTTTATCAAAATTTAGCCTCTTATTGCATTGTAATTCCTTTATTAGTTATGATCAATTTGCAATTCATGCCAAGATTTTATTGGTTTTGGTTTCCGATGTTTGGTTGGGGAATTGGATTGTTTTTTCATTTTTTAGAAGTGAATAACTATGCTTTTTTCCTTGGTGATAATTGGGAAGAACGAAAAATTAAAGAATTAATGGATAAAGAACAACAAAACAAATTTTAAGTATGGAAACACATTTTACAGAGTCCGAAAGATATTATAGAGCACAAAAACACGTAAAAGAAATCAAAGGTTTTTACATTCATTTAATAGTGTATTGTTTAGTAATTTCAGTAATTACCTTTATAAACCTACGATACACTCCAGAGTTTCATTGGTTTTGGTTTTCAGCATTGGGTTGGGGATTGGGCTTATTTTTTCATTGGTTGGGAATTTTCGGATTTAAAATCATAGGCTTAGGAAAAGATTGGGAAGACCGAAAAATAAAAGAATTTATGAATCAAAATAACAATTAATTATGGAACAAAATTTTAAAACAGAACAAAGTTACATTCGCGCTAAAAAGCGTGTCAAAGAAATAAAAGGTTTTTACACGCATTTGGTTGTTTTTATTGTAATCAATCTATTTATCAGTGGTACAGCTATTTATGGGAATTTAAGAAGTGGTGATAGTTTGGTAGAAGCAATATCAGGATTTGGAGTATACTCTACATTTCTCTTTTGGGGTATAGGAATGTTTTTTCATTGGTTGAGTGTTTTTGGTTTTAAATCAATTGGTTTCGGAAGAGATTGGGAAGAGCGAAAAATCAAAGAATACATGGAAAAAGAAAATGATTTATATAAAAAAGTAAATAGATAAACATGAAAGTAGTCATCATTGAAGACGAAAAACCAGCTGCAAGGAGACTCAGCAGAATGTTAGCCACTTTGGATATTGAGGTTCAAGAAATGTTACATTCTGTTGAGGAATCTTTACACTGGTTGCAAAACAATGAACATCCTGAATTGATTTTTTTAGACATTCAGTTGTCTGACGGATTGTCTTTCGAAATTTTTGAAGAAATAGAGGTAAAGAGTGCCATTATTTTTACAACGGCGTATGATGAATATGCATTGCGAGCCTTCAAACTGAATTCTATTGATTATTTACTGAAACCTATTGATGAAGACGAATTGGCAAATGCCGTAAAACAATTCAAAAAAAATCAACCACAAAAAACAGATTTGATGGTGAATTTAGATGATATCAAGAAGTTATTGATAAATCCTGTGGATCGGAAATTCAAAAGACGCTTGTCTATCAAAGTTGGGGCGCATATCAAAATTATTTC
>JANQTK010000144.1 GCA_030731695.1 Polaribacter sp. | reverse complement strand
CTCCTAAAGTAAGGGTGCTTTTTTTTAGCCAATCACGTCTTGAAAAGTTTGTTGAATTCATTCGTTGGTAGTTTTAAGAATTTAAAGGTGTAATTTATAAAACTATTTCCTTTTTAAAGTATATAAAATTCAAAAATAGTGTTATATATTTAAGTATTATATAATAAAAACACGCAAATAGTAACTATTTGATAGTGAAATTTTGCTTTTTTTACTTTTTGATGAGAATATTACAATTGGATTTACCCCAACCAACCATCTCTATCCAAACTGCGATATTGAATGGCTTCAGCAATATGTTCAGGATTGATGTTTTCTGAATTTGCCAAATCAGCAATGGTTCTGGATACTTTTAAAATTCGGTCATAAGCCCTTGCAGAAAGATTTAATTTTTCCATGGCAGTTTTGATTAACTGTTTACTTTGTTCGTTCAATTCACAGTATTTGCGAATGTGTTTTACATTCATTTGTGCATTGTAATGTAAATTTTCTGTGTCTTTGAATCGCTCAGATTGAATTTCTCTTGCAGCAGTTACCCGTTTTCTAATATCTACAGAAGATTCTCCTTTTCGCTCGTCAGATAATTTTTCAAAAGGAACAGGTGTTACTTCAATATGAATGTCAATTCGGTCTAATAAAGGCCCAGAAATTTTGCTCAAATAACGCTGCATTTCATGTGGAGAAGAGGTCATGGGCGAATTTGGGTCGTTAAAATAACCACTTGGACTCGGATTCATACTCGCCACCAACATAAAACTGCTGGGATAGGTAACTGTAAACTTGGCTCTTGAAATGGAAACTTCACGATCTTCTAAAGGTTGACGCATTACTTCCAAAACCGAACGTTGAAATTCGGGCAATTCATCTAAAAACAACACCCCATTGTGAGAAAGTGAAATTTCGCCAGGTTGAGGTAAGTTGTTTCCACCCCCAATTAATGCAATGTTTGAAATGGTGTGATGTGGACTTCGAAAAGGTCGTTGATACATCAATCCTGTATTTTTAACTTTCC
>JANQTK010000143.1 GCA_030731695.1 Polaribacter sp. | reverse complement strand
ACTTACTAGGAAAACGTGTTGATTATTCAGCTCGTTCTGTAATTGTTGTTGGACCTGAATTGAAAATGCACGAATGTGGATTGCCAAAAGATATGGCAGCAGAATTGTACAAACCATTTGTAATCAGAAAGTTGATTGAAAGAGGTATTGTGAAAACTGTAAAATCTGCAAAGAAAATTATTGACAGAAAAGAACCAGTTGTTTGGGATATTTTAGAAAATGTAATTAAAGGTCATCCAGTTTTATTAAACAGAGCTCCTACATTACACAGACTTGGTATTCAAGCATTTCAACCAAAATTAATCGAAGGAAAAGCAATTCAATTACACCCATTAGTGTGTACAGCTTTCAACGCCGATTTTGATGGTGACCAAATGGCAGTTCATTTACCTTTAGGACCAGAGGCTATTTTAGAAGCTCAAATTTTAATGTTGGCTTCTCACAATATCTTAAATCCTGCAAATGGTGCTCCTGTTACTGTTCCTTCTCAAGACATGGTTCTTGGCTTGTACTACATGACCAAAGAAAGATTTTCTACTCCAGAAGTGAAAGTAAAAGGAGAAGGCTTAACATTCTATTCTCCTGAGGAAGTTACAATTGCTTTCAATGAAGAAAAAGTAGATTTGAATGCTGGTATCAAAGTAAGAACAAAAGATATTGATGAAAAAGGAAATCATGTAACTAAAATTATCAAAACTACTGTTGGTAGAGTGTTGTTTAATGAAGTTGTTCCTATTGAAGCTGGTTATGTAAATGAAGTTCTTACTAAGAAAAACTTACGTGGAATTATTGGTAATATTTTAAAAGTTACTGATATTCCTACAACAGGAAAATTCTTAGATGAAATTAAAAACATGGGATTCAAGTTTGCCTTCCAAGGTGGATTGTCCTTCTCTTTAGGAGATATTATTATTCCTGAAGAAAAATATACGATGAT
This sequence comes from Polaribacter sp., assembly GCA_030731695.1. Taxonomy (GTDB): domain Bacteria; phylum Bacteroidota; class Bacteroidia; order Flavobacteriales; family Flavobacteriaceae; genus Polaribacter. Next base: position 4,098 of record JANQTK010000143.1, on the reverse strand, counting down.
TGCTGAAGCGAATGAAGAAGTAGATATTATCGTTACCAACTATAACATGGGTATGTTAACGCAAAAAGAGCGTTATAATCAGGTAATTGACGTTTGGGGATCAACCAACAACAGATTGACTGAGTTATCTATGAAAAACTTGCGTGAAGATAAACAAGGATTTAACTCTGTTTACATGATGCTTGATTCTGGTGCAAGGGGTTCTAAAGAACAAATTCGTCAGTTAACAGGTATGCGTGGTTTGATGGCAAAACCTAAAAAATCTACTGCAAGTGGAGGAGAAATTATTGAAAATCCAATTCTTTCTAACTTTAAAGAAGGATTATCAATCTTAGAATACTTTATTTCAACTCACGGTGCTCGTAAAGGTTTGGCGGATACCGCTTTAAAAACTGCGGATGCTGGATATTTAACAAGAAGATTGGTAGACGTTTCTCAAGATGTAATCATTAACGAAGAAGATTGTGGAACCTTAAGAGGACTAGAAGTTACTGCGTTAAAGAAAAATGACGAAATTGTAGAATCTTTAGCTGACAGAATTGAAGGTAGAGTTATTTTACAAGATGTGTATCATCCATTAACTGATAAATTAATTATCAAAGCAAGTCAACCAATTACATCTAAATTAGCTGAAGAAATTGAAGCTTCTGGAATTGATGTTGTTGAAGTGCGTTCTGCATTAACATGCGAATCTGCTCAAGGAATTTGTGCAAAATGTTATGGACAAAGCTTATCAACTTTAAACAAAGTTCAAATTGGTGAAGCTGTTGGAGTAATTGCTGCACAATCAATTGGTGAACCTGGAACTCAGTTAACATTACGTACGTTCCACGTTGGTGGTGTTGCTGGTAATATTTCAGAAGAAAACAAATTGACAGCAAGATTTACTGGAAATGTTACCATCGAAGATTTAAGAACAGTAGAAGGAAAAGATAATGATGGAAACAAAGTGGATATCGTTATTTCTAGAACTGCTGAAATTAAAATTATTGATAACAAAACAGGAATTACGTTAAGCACGAACATCATTCCTTATGGTTCTATCATTTTTGATAAAGACAGAAAAACCATCAAAAAAGGCGAAGTAATTGTACAATGGGATCCATTTAACGGAGTAATTGTATCAGAATTTGCTGGAAAAGTGAAGTTTGACAATTTAGAGCAAGGTATTAATTACGCTGTAGAAATTGATGAACAAACAGGTTTCCAAGAAAAAGTACTTACTGAATCTAAAAACAAACGTTTGATTGCTTCTTTAATAATTGAAGATAAAGATGGCAATGCATTACGTTCATACAGTTTACCAGTTGGTGCACACCTAATGGTAGACAATGGAGACAAAGTTGAAAGCGGAAAAACATTGGTGAAAATTCCAAGAAAATCTGGAAAAGCTGGAGATATTACAGGAGGTTTACCACGTGTAACTGAGTTGTTTGAAGCGAGAAATCCTTCAAATCCATCAGTAGTTGCTGAAATTGACGGAGTTGTTTCTTTTGGAAAAATCAAAAGAGGAAATAGAGAAATCATTATCGAGTCTAAAACTGGTGAAGTAATGAAATATCTAGTGAAACTTTCGAACCAAATTTTAGTTCAAGAAAACGATTTTATCAAAGCAGGGATGCCTTTATGTGATGGTGCAATTACACCTTCAGATATTTTAAATATCAAAGGACCATCTGCAGTTCAAGAATTTATCGTAAATGAAATTCAAGAAGTATATCGTTTACAAGGGGTAAAAATCAACGACAAACATTTTGAAGTTGTAGTTCGTCAAATGATGCGTAAAGTTAGAATTATTGATTCAGGTGATACATTATTCCTTGAAAATCAATTAATTCATAAAAATGACTTTATTGAAGAAAATGACGCAATCTACGGTATGAAAGTGATTGAAGATGCAGGAGATTCAGAAAACTTAAAACCTGGTCAAATTATTTCTGCACGTCAATTGAGAGATGAAAACTCTTTATTGATTAGAAATGATCAGAAATTAGTTGAAGCAAGAGATGCAAGACCAGCAACAGCTGAGCAAGTGTTACAAGGAATCACAAGAGCTTCTCTACAAACAAAATCGTTTATTTCTGCTGCTTCTTTCCAAGAAACAACAAAAGTATTAAACGAAGCTGCTGTAAGTGGAAAAGTAGATACATTAGAAGGATTGAAAGAAAATGTAATTGTAGGTAAGAAAATTCCAGCAGGTACTGGTATGAGAGCTTATGACAACATTATTGTAGGTCCAAAAGATGAAATAGAAAGAAGTTTCTAAAAAACAGAAACTTTCTAAATTTTAAAAAGTTGAATTGTTTATTGTAATTTTTACATTATTCAGTTCAACTTTTTTTATTTTTACAAAATAAGAATCTAATACACGAAATCATGGAAGAAAACCAACATAAAGACGGACAATTAAATATTGAATTAGATCAAGAAATTGCTGAAGGAACGTATTCAAATTTGGCAATTATCAATCATTCTATTTCAGAATTTATTGTTGATTTTATCAATATCATGCCAGGAGTTCCTAAAGCAAGAGTAAAATCAAGGATTATTTTAACGCCACAACATGCTAAAAGATTATCAAAAGCGTTGGCAGATAATGTGAGAAAATTTGAACAAGCAAATGGCGAAATTAAAGATTATGAACAGTCCCCAATTCCAATGAATTTTGGACCTACTGGTCAGGCATAAAAAAATCCGTTTCAAATTTTTGAAACGGATTTTTTTATATTTTCCTAGTTTTATTAATCAGCCAAAAATCGGCTAAAACTAATGCAGTTAGGGCTTCAATAATAGGTACAGCTCTTGGAACAACACAAGGATCATGACGTCCTTTTCCCGTTATTTCTGTAAGATCTCCTTCAGAATTTATGGTTTGTTGATTGGTCATAATAGTGGCAACTGGCTTAAATGCAACTCTAAAATAGATATCCATTCCATTGCTAATTCCGCCTTGAATTCCACCAGATAAGTTTGTAGTTGTAGTGCCATCAGCATTAAAAATATCATTGTGTTCAGAACCTTTCATTTTAGCACCACAAAACCCACTGCCAAATTCAAAACCTTTCACTGCGTTAATAGAAAGCATTGCTTTTCCTAATTCAGCATGTAATTTATGAAAAATAGGTTCGCCCAAACCAACAGGCATGTTTTGTGCAACACAAGTTATGGTACCTCCAATAGTATCACCTGCTTTTCTTATTTCTTTGATTTTTTCAATCATTTTTTCAGCAGATGCTTCATCAGGACAGCGTACAATATTGCTTTCCGTTTTCGAAAAATCAACCTCTTGATAGGGTTTTTCCATGAAAATATCTCCAACTGATGATGTAAATGCATTTATGTTGATAAATGAAATTAATTGCTTTGCCAAAGCACCAGCCACAACCCAATTTGCGGTTTCACGTGCAGAACTTCTTCCTCCTCCTTTATGATCGCGAATGCCAAACTTTTTATCATACGTAAAATCAGCATGCGAAGGTCTATATACATTCGTATTGTGATTATAATCATGACTTTTTTGATTGGTATTTTTTATGATAAATCCAATAGAAGTTCCTGTAGTTTTTCCTTCAAAAATTCCTGATAAAAATTCAACAGTATCCGGTTCTTTACGTTGTGTAACGATTTTAGATTGACCGGGTTTTCGCCTATCTAATTCTTCCTGTATTGCCACAAAATCAACTTCTAAACCAGCAGGAAACCCATCAATAATTCCTCCAATCGCAGTTCCATGAGATTCTCCATACGTTGTTACTTTCAATAAATTTCCAAAAGAATTAAATGACATCGAAATAAATTTAAAAAAACAAAGATAATAAACTGTAATTCATCAATAGTGATTTTTGAAATCATTTACATGAATTTCTACACAGATTCACAATCCTTTTAAGGTTGATTTTTAAAGAGTTAAAGAATTAAATCAATGATATTCAAATTTCAAAAAAAATAATGATTTTTTTGTTTCAAGAAATAAAAAAGCTTTCTATATTTGCACCCGCAATCAGTTAAACCTGATTTTCTGGAGAAATGGCAGAGTGGTCGATTGCGGCAGTCTTGAAAACTGTTGACTGTAACAGGTCCGGGGGTTCGAATCCCTCT
>JANQTK010000142.1 GCA_030731695.1 Polaribacter sp. | reverse complement strand
TCATCAATGGATATGCAAAAAGATAAGATTCAGTTGTATCAAAATCAAGTTTATGTAACTGATAATGTGGAAGGAATTGTACCTGATTTTTTACAGATGTTAAAAGGAGTGATTGATTCTCCAGACATTCCGTTAAACGTTTCACGTTCGTATTTGCAAGCAGATGGTGCTGTGAAAAAAATATCTGGTTACATCACTAAAAAAGTAGCTGATAAATTAACTTCTTTGTTCAAAAATAATCGTGAAGATTTTGAGAAAAAATGGAACGATATCAAAGTAATTATTGAATACGGAATGTTATCTGAAGATAAATTCTTTGATAAAGCAAAGAACTTCGCATTGTATCCAACTGTTGATAATACCTACTTTACTTTTGATGAATTGATTGAAAAAACAAAAGATTCTCAAACTGATATTGACGGAAATCACATCATATTATATTCTTCAAACAAAAATGCACAACACAGTTTTATTGAAGCTGCAAAAGCAAAAGGATATGAAGTATTGTTATTAGATTCTCCAATTATTTCGCATTTAATGCAAAAATTAGAAACTTCTGGAGATGGAAAAATTAAATTCTCAAGAGTGGATGCAGATCATATTGATAATTTAATCAAAAAAGAGGATACTGTAATCTCTAAATTATCTGATGAAGAAAAAAACACTTTAAAACCAATTATTGAAGCGAACGTTCCAAAACAAACCTATACAGTACAGCTTGAAGCAATGGATTCAAACGCCTATCCTTTTATGATTACAGTTCCTGAATTTATGCGCAGAATGAAAGAAATGAGCGCAACTGGAGGTGGCATGTTTGGTATGGGAAGCATGCCTGACATGTATAATTTAGTGGTAAATACGAATCATGAATTGGTTTCTGAAATTCTAAATACAAAAGATGAAGGTGCTCAAAAACGTTTAATTTCTCAAGCTTTTGATTTGGCAAAATTATCTCAAAACTTATTGCATGGTGAAGAATTGACAAGTTTCATCAAACGTTCTTATGAGTTGATAAAATAGTTTCATTAAAACTTATAATTTTAAAACCTCTTTGTGAAATCAAAGAGGTTTTTTTCTACTTTTAATCCTAATTTATAGGATGAATAAAATTTAAAAATTCTTACTTTTTTTTTAACAGTAAATGATAAATGTAAAATGAAAAAAACACTTCTATTTTTAATTATACTTTTTCACTTTTCTCAAAAAGCCCAAAGTCAAGAATACAAGGAGCATTTAACTGTTATAAACACTTTTCTTGAAACTTTTGATAATGGTTATTATGGCCCACTTTCTGTAGATGATATTTATTTATATTGCAATATAAAAGGAAATAGACAATCTAAAATAATCATTTCAGAAATTTCAAAAGCAAACGTTGTAACTCCTCAAAAAGAAGTTAAAATACAATGTAAAAATGCCAATTGTGTTACTGGTGTAACTGGAGATATGTATGATTCGTTAACATTTAGAACAGACTTAAGTGGTTTTGATACAGAAAATTTTGCTCTATTATTAAATTTATTGATAGATTCTTTAAGGAATAGATAATTTAAGAATTGAAGATTTAATGCTTAATCTATTTAAATAAATAGTTCTATTATACTGAAAGCCGGAATTTCAAGAATCATAAATTTCAAATTTACAAAGCATCTTTTACCCTACCTTTGCAAAAAAAATAATCAATGCAATTTTCTGAAATTTCACTTAATAAATCCATCTTAAAAGCAGTTGCTGAAGCTCGTTTTCATACAGCTACTTTAGTACAGCAAAAAGTAATTCCGTTAGTTTTAGAAAAGAAAAATGTCATTGTAGCTGCTCAAACAGGTACTGGAAAAACAGCTGCTTTTGCACTACCAATCATAGATTTATTATTTGAAAATCAAGATGCAGAAAAAGGAGAAAAAAAAATAAAAGCATTGGTTATTACGCCAACTCGCGAATTGGCAATTCAAATTTTTGAGAATTTTAAAAGTTTCAGCAAATATTCAAATCTAAGAACAACAGCGGTTTACGGAGGTGTTTCTTTAGAGCCTCAAAAAGATATTCTGGCTAAAGGTGTAGATATTTTAATTGCGACTCCAGGAAGATTTATTGACCTTCAAATGCAAGGAAATATTGATGTAAGTTCCATTGAAATTTTTGTATTGGATGAAGCTGATTTAATGCTAGACATGGGTTTTATCAACGACGTTGAAAAAATTGAACAATTATGTCCAAGAAAAAAACAAACCTTATTATTCTCGGCGACAATCCCTGAAAAAATTGACGAATTGGCAAAATCAATTGTAAAAAATGCCGTAAAAGTCGCTATCAATCCTGAAGAAACTACAGCAAAAAACATTGGTCAATTGTTGTATTATTTACCAAAAAAGAACAAAACTGATTTGTGTTTGCATTTATTAAGAAACACGATCAATGGACAAATTATCATTTTTAGACGTACAAAATTTGGGGTTGATAAATTAGAGGAATCCTTGTTAAAAAATGGCTATAAAGTAAGTAGTATTCATGGTGATAAAACTCAAATCATTAGAAATAAGGCTATTGAAGATTTCAAAAATAAAAAAACAGCTATTTTAATTGCTACTGATGTTGCTTCTAGAGGAATTGATATTACCAATGTGGATGCCATTATCAATTTTGATATTCCAAATATTCCAGAAACTTATGTACATAGAATTGGAAGAACTGGAAGAGCTGGAAAATCAGGAATTGCATTTTCTTTTTGTTCACCAGATGAAAATGGATATATCAAAACCATAGAAACGTTGATTGAAAGACCGATTAAAGTTATTGACGAACATCCGTATCCAATTGCCAAACCAAAAAATAAAAAACCTCCACAAAATACGGTTAGTAAAAATAAAAAAGGACGGAAATCTGATGCTTCTAAAAAAAATAAAAAGCGTTGGTATTAAGTCAAAATCATTAGCCAAAATTATTTGTAAAATCATTCTATATTTCAAATGATTCACATCAAAAAAGCAAGCATTCACGATGCTAAAATCCTATCAGAAGTAGGATTTCACTCTTTCAAATCAGCTCATGGTCATAGCGCACCAAAAAAAGATATTGAAGAATACATGTCTCTAAATTTCACTGAAAATGAATTTTTTAAGGAACTATCTAATGAAAAAAATCATTTTTATTTAATCAAATACAATGAAGATATTGTGGGTTACACTTTGGTGATTTTCGACAAAAAAGAAGCACAAATTCTCACTGAAAATCCTGCTTATTTAAGTAGGATTTATCTGTTAGAAGCCTATTATGGTTTGGGATTAGGAAAGCAATTGTTTGATTTTATCAAAGCACTGTGTACTGAAAATCAGCAATCAGGAATTTGGTTGAATGTTTGGGTAGAAAATCAAAGAGCGATTAATTTCTATAAAAAAATGGGATTTAAAATCGTTGGAAAATCAGATTATCAAATTTCTGCAACTCATTCTAATCCAAATCATGTGATGTTTTTGCAATTTTAGTTTGATTAAAAAATTGCATAAATTTTACTATCTTTCCGTCAATAAAAGCTTTTTATTAAAATGGAAAATTTTTTAAACTTCTTTGAAAACATGCCTTCTTGGCAAAAATTAGCATGGATATTTGTTTGTATTTCAGTGAATTGGATTATTGAATTACTAATCCCGTTGGTAAAATTCAACTATAAAAAAGTAAAACATGCAGGCGTAAATATGGTTTTTTTAGCTTCGGATGTGAGTTTAAATTTACTATTTGGTATCCTTACTGTTGGCGTTTTTTCTTGGCTTTCAACAAATCAATTTGGGGTATTATATTTAATAGAATTGCCTATTTGGGTTGAATTAGTAATTGCTGTATTGGCGTTAGATTTTGCTGCGCAATATTTAGTACATTATTTGTTGCACAAAGTGCCTTTTATGTGGCGTTTTCACATGATTCATCATAGTGACACCACTGTTGATGCGACAAGTGCTACAAGACATCATCCTGGAGATTACGCTTTTAGAGAATTTTTTGCGTTGATTATGATTGTCATTTTCGGAATTCCTTTAGCATACTATCTTTTTTACAGAATGGCAACTGTATTTTTTGGCTATCTAACACATGCTAATTTTTCTTTCCCAAAAAAGATTGACAAATTTTTAAGTTATGTTTTTATCACTCCAGATATGCACAAATTTCATCATCACCATGAAATGCCTTGGACTGACACTAATTTTGGAAATATTTTTTCTTTTTGGGACCGAATTTTTGGAACGATAACCTATGATGACCCAAAAAAAGTGGTGTATGGTTTAGACTTATTGGATGATGCAACAGACCAAGATATTTTGTATCAATTTAAAATTCCTTTTGATAAAAAAATTCAACTGAAATCGGATAAAAAATAATGTTATTCAAAACGTTTGTCAAAATAATTTTTCAAATAAAACAATTGAAAAAGTAACATTCCTCCAAATAATAGAAAAGCTATCATAGTAGTATTTGATATGGTTAAAGTCTCAAATATTTGATTGATTTTCAAACTTGGTATAAAAGAAAAATTAAGTTTTGGCATCTCAAATACTGAATTTTCTTTCGTTTTTGAAGAAAATAAAAGTACTATTAAAATGACTGAAAAAATGCCAAACCACCCTTTTTTCGAAATCAAAGGTTCTTGATTAAAAACTTTCTTGTGTTTTACTTCAATTTTTTTCATCAAAGTTGCAGTGAAATTCAATGATGGACTTTCAATTTCAATTTCTTTGATATATTTAGATGCAAAAGCATCTATTTCTTTTTGTAAATTATGATTTTCCATAATGGCTTATAATTTCTGGTTCAAAGGTCGTTTCAACGATATTTAATAATCTTTTTCTAGCTCTATGCAATTTTACTTTTACATTGGATTCTGATAATAATGTGATCTCACAAATTTCTTTTAAAGAAAGTTCATCATAATAGAACATCCAAATTATAGAACGTTCATCTTCTGGCAATTTCAATAAACAATTATCCATAATTTTCGCACGTTCTTTTTGTTCTATCTGTTGCAAAGTAGTATCAAAAGAAGCAATTTTATGATAATTTATATCATTGATTTCCAATGTATTATTATGCTTTTTATTTTTCTTAATGGCATCTAATGAAGCATTGTAAGCAATACTATATAACCAAGTAGAAAACTTAGAATCTCCTTGAAATTTATTCAAATTTTGATATGCTTTTATAAATGTATCTTGACTAATTTCTTCAGCCTCTTCCCTATTTTTTGTCATTTTGAACGCCAACGTAAAAATCATATCCTTGTAAGTATCCACAAGATAAGCAAACGCATTTGCATCTCCTTGAAGTACTTTTTGAATGTAATATTGGTCGTTAGTTAGTTTCATTTGCTGTATGACATCAAAAGAAGTATAAAGGTTACAAAAAAATTAAAAATATTTTTTTTAAAAATTTTGTAACCTCAATCTAAAACATATCGTCAAAGCTACAAACACATAAAATTAATCATTTAAATCATTAAAAAACAAATCATGGAAGCAGCAGGTATTTTAATCGTAATTTTTGGAAGCATTTTTGGAGTATTTTATTTATTCTTTTCAACCAGAAACAAAGAACGTTTGGCATTGATAGAAAAAGGTGCAGACGCAAGTATTTTTATGAAAGGACACACAAAAAATGCGGCTCCTTTCTGGAAAGTTTTCATCTTAAACCTTTCATTGCTTTTAATAGGTATTGGTTTGGGAGTTTTTTTAGCCCTGACTTTAGAAGCATATACAACCTTTAGTGATGCAATTTACCCAGCATCTATATTCCTAATGGCAGGTATTGGATTATTTGTTGGCTTTACACTTACTAAAAAATTAGACAAAGAATAATCATAAAATCAATTCAAAAATAAAAAGAGAACAATTCAATAGGAGTTGTTCTCTTTTTTCTTTTTATTTTAGTGGCTTAAATTTTAAACATGAAAAAACTAGCCTTTTTATTTCTGATAATTACAATTTCAATTACTGCACAAACAGACCAAAAAATTTATGACATTATTGAAAATGTTTCTGAAGAAAGATTGAAAAAAGATGTAAAAACATTGGCAGATTTTGGCACAAGAAACACTTTTTCAGATACCATTTCTAATACTCGTGGAATTGGTGCTGCAAGACGTTGGATTAAAAAAGAGTTCGATAACATCTCCAAAGAATGTAAAAATTGTTTGAATGTTTTTTATCAGAAAGATTTTGTAACCACAAAAATGAGCAATCGAGTTCCTAAAGATACTTGGATTGTAAACGTTGCTGCCATCCAAAAAGGAACAAAATATCCAAACAGATTCATCATCATGACAGGTGATATTGATTCAAGAAATAGTGATGGATCTGATTTCACAAAAGATGCGCCAGGTGCTAATGACAACGCTTCTGGAATGGCAGGAGCCATTGAAGCTGCAAGAGTTTTGAGTAAATATAAATTCGAAAACAGCATTATTTATTTAGGTTTATCAGGTGAAGAGCAAGGTCTTTTTGGTGGTGCTGGATTTGCAAAATATGCGAAAGATAAAGGTTGGGAAATTATTGGTGTTTTTAATAATGATATGATTGGAAATATTACAGGAGTTGATGGCGTAATTGACAATAGAGCTTTCCGAATTTTCTCAGAACCTGTACCACCAACTGAAACAGAAAGAGAACGAAATGCACGTCGTTTTTATGGTGGTGAAGTAGATGGAATTTCTAGACAACTAGCGAGATACATACATAAAACTACCAAAACTTATATGCCAGAAATGAATCCAATGATGGTGTATAGATTGGATAGATTTGGACGTGGAGGACATCACAGACCTTTTAATGATTTGGGATTTGCAGGAATAAGAATAATGGAAGCTCATGAAAACTACACACAACAACACCAAGATATTAGAACAGAAAATAGTATCAATTACGGAGATACTTTTGAGCATGTAAACTTTGGATATGTAAAAAAATTAACTGCAGTAAATGCCATTAACTTAGCAAGTTTGGCTTGGGCACCTGCTTCACCATCAGAAGTTGCCATTGGCGGAATTGTAGAAGCCTCAGCAAAATTAAAATGGAACAAAGTGGATGGTGCAAAAGGCTATAAAATATATTGGAGAGACACTACTTCACCAACCTGGGATCACTCGAGATATGTTGAAACAACAGAAATTACTTTAGAAGGAATTGTCATTGATAATTTCTTTTTTGGAGTGGCTGCTGTTGGTGCAAATGGTCATGAAAGTGTGGTGGTTTTTCCAAATAAAATAATGAGATAAAAAATGTTAGTTCGGTTTTTTCTTTTTTTTGTTTTGTTTCATTCTTGTCAGGAAAAACCGAAAAAACCGAGTTATATTTCTTTTGATATAAAAAATGATTCTATCAAAGTAATTTTAAAAAATCCGATTTTAGGAAATACTTTTTTGAAAATTACAGATAAAGTTACCAAAAAAGAAAGTTTCATAGATTTTCAAAAACCAGACACCTTAACTGTTTTACAATTTCATACTTCAGAAATTGATACAATTGCAATTGAAAACAATTACGATTTTAAACTTTTTTACGGTGTTTCGTATTTAAAAAAATATGATACTTTATACGATTATGGATTGCCATTTTTAAAAGGAAAGCGTTACAAAGTATTACAAGGACAAAATACCAATTTTACGCATAAAGGAAACTTTTCAAAATATGCTATTGATTTTAAAATGGATATTGGACAAACTGTCTGTGCAATAAGAGATGGTTTAGTGATTCGTGTAAAAGAAAATTCTAATAAAGGTGGCAAAAGTGAAAAATACCTAGATGATGCGAACTTTATTTTAATTTCACATGCTGATGGCACCTATTCTCAATATGTCCATTTAAAAAAAGACGGAGTCATCGTTTCTGAAGGTGATTTTGTAAAAAAAGGACAACCTATTGGTTACTCTGGTAATACTGGAATGAGTACAGAACCTCACCTACATTTTGGGGTTTACAAACCCACAAAAACAGGTTTTTTCTCAATTCCATTTATCTTAAATTCTATTCCCACAAATAGATACAAAAAAGGTAAATACGCCGCTAATAATTAAAATAACTTTTATTTTTCTGTTTATTTATTGTTTTTTATTTAAAATATTATTGATTTTACAGTGATATTATTGATAAAAATCTGATATAGTTAAATAGTTGTTAAAATACGTTTTTTGATTTCATTATCAAAAGTATTACTATTATATTTGTAATGTAAACTTTTAACTATGAAAAATATATTAACATCCATGATTATTATAATATCAATTCATACGTTCTCACAAAATGAATTGAAAAAAGGATTTGATGATGTTTTTCAAACTGTAAAAGTGGAAGAAAATCATTTTTTTGTTCAAGACATTCTTCAGAAATTAAATCTTCAGTTATTTGAAGAAATAAAAATTTCTGATGATTTAAAAAAATATCCGATTGCTGAGAAAAAGTTTTTATTTAAAGAAAAGACAAATACAATCTTTAGTGAAACAATTCAAAAAAACTTAATAGAAGAAAAAAGCAACTCTTCAAAAGAAAGTTTTTTTATTGAAATGAATGAAGAATTTATAGAAAATGTAATTGTAAAATTATTTATTGAAGAAGATAAAATTCAAGAAATAGTTTTAAATGATGCAAAAAACTATGGTGACAGAAATATTGAAGTTTATAAAAATCTTTCAGATTTAGAAGATAAACTTTTAATCACATATAAATTGGACAAATCCAATAGTATACAAATCGGAAATAGTATTATTCCGTATTTAAATAAATTATTAAAAACCGATGTTGAAAAAACATTGAATACAAGCTTAAATTTACTAGCAGTAAATTTTTAACTCTTAACTTTTTCATTTAAGTGAATTGTTATTTTTGGTTGATTAATGTGGCATCTAATCTTTGATTAGATGCTTTTTTTTAATTAAATTTATTCTAAATCATTTATGAGCTTTAGTACATCAACTTTTTTATAGTTTCCATATAACCTCTACTAACTCTTACAACATCATTATTAATCATAGTTACATCATAACTTTTGGCGTATTTATTCAATTCTTGAATTTTATTAATATTGATAATTGAAGAACGATGCACTCTTAAAAAAATAGTTTCATTTAATTTTTCTTCCAAATGCGAAATGCCATAATTACTCAAAAACGTTTTATCACTGGTAATAATTTTAGAATAATCACCAAAAGCCTCAATTCTAATAATTTCACTCACAGCAATGGTTACCAATTTATTTTGAAACTGGACCAATATTTTTTCAGGATAAGTTGCAGCATCCATTAACAAACTACTAGTTAAATCTTGTGCTTTATTTTTCTGATTATTTGTTGCTAATTTCTCTACTGCTTTTTTAAAGCGTTCTTTGGTGTATGGTTTTAGTAAATAATCTACAGCATGCACTTCAAAAGCTTTTAAAGCAAACTGATCGTAAGCTGTAGAAAAAATAATTTGTGGTAATTCATCTAAATGCGTTAACACATTAAAACCAGTTAAACCTGGCATTTGGATGTCTAAAAAAACTAAATCTGGTTTAAATTCATTAATTATTTTTACAGCATCTACGCCATTATTAGCTTCACCTAATAAAATTAATTCAGGAAAATCTTCCAAATATTCTTTAATTAATTTTCTGCCAGCATTTTCATCATCAACAATAATTACCTTTTTCATTTTGCTACAATTTACAATTCGAAACTAATTTTTAATCCTTTAGGTAAATTATCATCTAAATTTAAAGAACTATTATACATTTTTTCAAGACGTAATTTTGTGTTTGTTAATCCAATACCTTTATTAAAAACTGTATTTTTATTATCAATTCCAACTCCAGTATCTGCAATTTCAAAATATAACTTTTCGTCTTTTCTTTTAATGGTTATGGTAATTTCTCCTCCTTCAATTAAACTTGCTAAACCATGTTTAATGGAGTTTTCTACTAAAGGTTGTAACAACATTGGCGGAATTTGTTCCTCTAAAATATCCTCATCAACATTTATTTTAATTTGCAGTCTATCTTCAAAACGTTCTTTTTCTAACTGTAAATATTTGTGAACAAAATCTAATTCTTCTCTAATAGTTACTTTTTCTACTTGAGATGCTTTTAATTGATAACGAAATAAATCTGATAATTCCGCAATCATATTTCTAGTTTTTTCATTTTCTGCAGGTACAGAAGCACTTATGGTGTTAAAAACATTGTATAAAAAATGCGGATTTAATTGTGCTTTTAAAGCAGAAAGTTCGCTCTTTAAAGCACTTGTTCTCAGCTCTCCTTCTAATTTCAATTTTTTTTGATTGTCGATAAAATATCGATACGCAAAAAAACAGCCAAATTGAAACATTAGAAATAATAGAGGAATATACCAATCCCAAACACTTCCTGTGCCTGTTAAATGAAAAATACCTATAGAATCTAAAAATTCATATCGCCATTCTCTTACAAAATATACAATTATTGGTATTAATAAAATCACAACTATAATTTGAACTATCGTTTTTTTACTAGCTAATAACTTTATACCAAAAAACCAAATAATAATAGAAGTAAAAAAATAAAATAGATATTGCATCCCAGCCATAAACCAATAATCTCTAAAATTTAACCAACCCCAAAATCCTTCTTTTTCATAGTTCCCTCCATTATACCAGAGCACAATTCTATATAAAAAAGAGAAAAATAAATAGAATAAAAAAATGATAAGAATTTCGATTTTTTTGATGTTTTTCATGAGTGAATAATTTTAACAAATGTATCATTTACATCTTATAAAATAATAGTTCAATCGATGAATGGGCGTATAATCCGTTAAAATGTCCTTGGTCAATTCAGCAGTTTATAGTACCACTTATCGTTTATCAATTGTGTAAAACTTGTTTGGTTTTCATCTTTGCAGCATCAAAAAACAATATCATGAAAAAAATATTTTTATTTTACCTTTTACTTAGTTTTAATTTTTACGCTTTTGCACAACATACTTTAACAGGCACTATTACAGATACAGACAAAACACCTTTAGATGCTGTTGCAGTTTCGTTACTAAATTCTGATAAAAAATTTATAAAAGCGGCTATTACAGATATAAAAGGAGAATTTATGCTACAAAATATTGCCAAAGGAAAATATCAATTAAAAATTTCAAGTTTGGGGTTTAAAGAATCAATTTCAGCGCCTTTTGAAATTACAGCTAATAAAATTTTTGAGGTAATTCAACTAGAAATCGCAATTGAAGAATTGAATGAAGTTGTTTTAAAAACCGAAAAACCAATGATTCAAGTTTTGGCAGATAAAACTGTTTTTAATATTCAAAATACCATTAACACTGCTGGCGATTCTGGTTTCGATTTGTTAAGAAAAGCACCTGGTGTTGTAGTTGACAATAATGACAATGTTATTGTTGAAGGTAAAAATGGCGTGCTTTTTTATATTGATGGAAAACCTTCTGTTTTAAGAGGTGAAGATTTATCAAACTTTTTAAAAACGCTTCAAGCTGCTGATATAGATTCTATTGAAATTATAACACAACCTTCATCTAAATATGATGCTGAAGGAAATGCCGGTATTATAAATATTATTTTAAAAAGAGACAAATCTTTAGGCATAAATGGAAGTGTAACAAGTGGCTATACTCAAGGAGATTTTGCTAGATTTAACAATGCTGTTTCCTTTAATAATAGAAACAAAAAAACAAGCTTGTATGGCTCTATAAGCAATGGAGTTGGAACTAGCTTTGGATTTTTAAACCTCTACAGAATTCAAAATAACACGATTTTTGATGCCAAAACAGAAACCGTTTATGATTATAATAATACGAATACACGTTTTGGTTTTGATTTTTATGCTGATAAAAAATCGACTTTCGGAATTATACTTTCTGGAAATTTTAGTGATTCTTTTTCAGATTCAAATTCTCGAACGCCAATTACTCCACAAAATCAGCAAAATCCTAATAACATTCTAGTTGCAGGAAGTGATTCAGATAGCAACGTTTACAATTTATATAGCAACATAAATTATGTGTATAATGATAAAAATGGAACTACTTTAAATGTGGATGTAGATTTTGGAAGATACAAAAGCGATAGAGAAAATTTACAACCAAACTTCTATTTTAATGGTAATGAAACTACTGTTATCAGACAAAATACATTCTTTATTTTGTCTCCAACTACTATCGATTTATTTTCCACAAAAGTAGATTATGAGCAAAATTTCTTGAAAGGAAAATTAAGTTTTGGGGCTAAAATATCAAAAATAAATACTGAAAACAAATTTGAGTTTTACAACAGAGAAAACCAAAATGATGTTTTAGACAACACAAGATCTAATGATTTTGAGTATGATGAAATCATCAATGCTGCTTATATCAACTTTAATAAAAACATTAAAAAAATAAATTTTCAATTGGGTTTTAGAATAGAAAATACCATTTCTGAAGGAAGATTAACAAGCACTCAAAACAACAATAATGATATTGTTAGCAGAAATTACAGCGATTTTTTTCCAAGTGGTGGAATTACCTATCTAGTAAATAGTAAAAATTCACTTGCTTTAAATTATAGCAAAAGAATTCAACGTCCTAATTATCAAAATTTAAACCCTTTCGAATACAGAATTGATGAGCTTTCGTTTAGCAAAGGAAATCCTTTTTTACAACCTCAATACACTAGTAATATAAAACTTTCACATACGTATAATAACAAGTTAACAACCTCAATTAGCTATAGTTTTGTGAGTGATTTTTTTGCACAGGTTACAGAAGATGGTGGTAACAATCAAAATTTTATCAACGAAAGAAATGTTGCCAATCAAAAAGTGCTGAATTTAGGCATTTCTTATCCTTCAAAATTTACAAATTGGTGGAGTTATTACATCAGTATAAATACTTCAAGAAGCATTTATGAAGCCACAAATGATGATTTTTTAGGTATTTCACAAAACTCTTTAAGCTTTTACGCTCAGAATACTTTCAAACTCCCAAATGATTTCCGATTTGAAATTTCAGGTTGGTACAGTTCTCCTTCAATTTGGAGTGGAACTTACAGAACCAAAAGTTTGGGTTCTTTAAATATAGCCTTACAAAAAAAGTTTTTAAATGATAAATTAAATGTAAGTATTGGTGCAGATGATATTCTTTTTACATCTCCTTGGAGTGGAACTACGCAGTTTGGAGATTTATTTATTGATGGTTCTGGAGGTGGAGATAGTAGACAATTCAAAATCAATTTAACCTACAATTTTGGCAGCAATGAAGTAAAAAAAGAGCGAAATAGAAAAACCGGTATCGAAGACGAAAAAGAGAGGATTTAACAGTAAATACACATTTTAAAAAATAAAAATAGAATAATATGAAAACAATTTTAACAACAATGATAACACTTGCTTTATTTATAAGCAGTCAATTAAATGCTCAAAGTAAAATTTTAAAACTTAATTTTAGCGATGAAACAAATAAATGGATAATGTTTCCTCCAGATTCTAAATTCTTTTTAACGAATGAAAATAAAGAAATTGTACTTAGTCATAAAAGTGGTTATGGTACATTTAAAATTGATAAAAAATACACACTAGAAATTATTACAACCTATAGAGATGACTCTGAAATGTATCATTTAGAAAATGGGAGTATTGAAATTGTTGAGAGAGACTCGTTTATCAATAAAAAATCTAAAGAAAGAAATTACTCATCACATGCCACGAATGCAGAAAAAATAATTTTTAATTCCACTATTAATGAAGAGAAAAAAAATCTAATTCTAAAATTTAACAACGGCATTGAATTCTCTTATATTGATGGAATTACAAAAGCTACTTTAAATGAAAAGAATTTAAATATTCAAGGAAAATATTATATTGAAACAGAAATAGGAATTTTAAAAATAAGTTTTAATCCTAAAAATGGTGAAACTTGGTGGGTTTTTGACTATTTAAAATAGAATTTAGAAGAAAACCCTTTTTAGCTTTTAGCTAAAAAGGGTTTATAAAAATAACTTTAAAATCTTACAAACCACTCATAAAATTCCCATAAGGATCTTTAAACTGTGTTCCTTCAGCAAAACGGTGTTTACTCAATTTTTTAAACTCCACTAATCCCCAAAGCAAAAATTCTTTCACAAAATAACGATCTTCAACAATCATATTTGGTTGATGTTTGCTTAAAAAATCGTCTAAAACAGTTATTTTATCCAATTCATTTTGATATTGGATTTCTGTAAAATCGTCTAATAGTTCAAAATCTTCATCCGCATTAAAAAACCAAGAAATGATAGCATCATAAGGTGTTTCTTCATGTTGTTTTTCCAACTTTTTAATTTCAGGGAAATATGTTGGAAATAATGATTTTATAGCTTTTTTAATTAAATTTTCGGCAACTACATGTGCTCCTTCTTGCTCTCCTTCATATACCAATTCAACTTTTCCTGTGATTGCAGGAATAATTCCATCAAAATCACTCAAACGAATCATGGTATTTGAATCTCCAGAAATCAAAGCTCTTCTTTCTGCAGTACTCAACAAATTTTCATACGCAGAAATACTCAAACGTGCACTAACTCCACTTTTTGCATCAATAAATTCACTTTCACGCGCCTCAAAAACCACTTGCTCCAATAAATCCTTTGCCAATTCTGGAACTTTTATAAAGTCTTTTTGAGCGCTTACTTTTTGAGCTTCTTGCTGTGTGATGATTTTTGCAGTTTCAATATCTTGTGGATAATGGGTTAAAATTTGAGAACCAATTCTGTCTTTTAAAGGTGTAACAATGCTTCCTCTATTGGTGTAATCTTCGGGATTTGCAGTAAATACAAATTGCATATCTAAAGGCAATCGTAATTTAAAACCACGAATTTGAATGTCTCCTTCTTGTAAAATATTAAACAACGCTACTTGAATTCTTGCTTGCAAATCTGGCAATTCATTAATTACAAAAATGCATCTGTTTGCTCTTGGAATCATCCCAAAATGAATTACTCTATCATCAGCATAACTCAATTTTAAATTCGCAGCTTTAATTGGATCAACATCTCCAATAATATCAGCAACAGTTACATCAGGAGTGGCTAATTTTTCCGCAAAACGTTCACTTCTGTGCAACCAAAAAATTGGAGTTTCATCTCCTTTTTCTTTGATAATTTCTTTAGCAAATCTAGAAATTGGACAAAAAGGATCATCATTTATTTCAGAACCTTCTACTACAGGAATGTACTCATCTAAAAGTCCAACCATCAATCTTGCCAAACGTGTTTTTGCTTGACCACGCAATCCCAATAAATTAATATTGTGCTTGCTTAAAATAGCTCTTTCCAACTCAGGAATCACCGTATTTTCATAGCCATGAACGCCTTTAAAAACGGTTTCTTTGTTCATTATTTTGGTAATCAAGTTTTCTCTCAATTCATCTTTAATTGATTTTGATTGATATCCTGATTTTCTTAAATCTCCAAGTGTTTTTATACTGTCTAAATTCATTTTCTTTGCTTTTAGCCTTTAGCTTTCTGCTGCTAGCTATTTTAATTTATGTTGTTTATAGTTTTTCTTTGAGCTAAAAGCCATTAGCCACCAGCTATTTATTACCCTCTAATTCGCTTTTTTCGATTGTTTTCGTAATCTTCAAAAATCATTTCACCCAAACCTTTTAAACCTGTGTAAAATGCTTTTCCTTGATTTGCATTGGTAAAAGCACTTACAAATTGCATCAGATAAGGATCTTGAGCTATCATAAAAGTGGTAATGGGAATGTGCAATTTTCTGGCTTGTTGGGCCATTGCGTAACATTTATTGACAATATATTTGTCTAAACCATTGCTGTTTTTATAATATTGTCCATCAGGCAAACGCAAACAACTTGGTTTTCCATCGGTAATCATAAAAATTTGTTTGTTGGTATTTCGCTTTCTTCTCAACAAATCCATAGCCAACTGCAAACCTGCAACTGTATTTGTATGATAAGGACCAACCTGCAGATAAGGCAATTCTTTGATGTCAATTGTCCAAGCATCATTTCCAAAAACAATGATATCTAGAGTATCTTTTGGATAGCGTGTTGTGATCAATTCTGCCAAAGCCATGGCTACTTTTTTAGCAGGAGTGATTCTGTCTTCTCCATATAAAATCATGGAATGACTGATATCAATCATTAAAACCGTACTCATTTGCGATTTGTGCATGGTTTCTTCCACCACTAAATCATTTTCTGAAAGTGTAAAATCCTGAACTCCATGATTGATTTGAGCATTTTTCAAGCTTTCAGTAATGGAAACTTTGTCCAAATTATCTCCAAATTGATAATCTCTAAAATCACCAGTATGTTCATCTCCCATACCAGAAGACTTGCTTTTATGATTTCCTGAGCCACTCTTTTTGATTTTTCCAAAAATGTGTTTGAGTGCTTGTTGACGAATGGCACGCTCTGTTTTTGGAGTTATTTTGGTGCCTCCAACTCCATTTGCATCAATCTCTTCTTTGATATATCCTTTCTTTTTTAAATCTTCTACAAAATCATCAATGGTATAATGTTCATTAGTCAATTTATATTCTTTATCTAAAGATCGAAGCCAATCAATTGCTTCGTCAAAATCTCCTGAAGTATACGTAATTAACTCTTTGAAAATCTCAAATAGTTTCTCAAAAGGCGATTGATTTTCTGATTGAAAAGGAGTAAAAACAAATCCTTTTTTGTTGCTTTTTTTCATTAGCATAAAAATACAACATTCTAAAATGAATTGTAGCAATGATAGTTGACCTTTTAGAAATTTTAACAAAAATTTTTATTGTCAAAAATCCTTAATTTTATCATAAAATTAACACTAAAATACGAAGACAAAAACTACTTTAACGCCTTATATAAAAATTCAAATCATAATGAAAACAATGTATTCAAACAAACGTATGTTTCTTTGGCTTTTTGTGTTGACTCTATCTGTAGCTGGTGTTCAAGATATAAATGCTCAAAGTAAGAAAAAAAAGGATTCAAAAGAAATTGTTGCCCCAAATCCAACACCTCCTGTTAAAAAGGACAAAACTGTTGCTGAATTAACAAAGGGTAACAAAAAAATTGAGGGATTATTCACTATTTTTCAAGACACTGTAACTGGTGCAGTTAAACTTTTGGTGAAAAAAAATCAATTAGACAAAGACTTTATTTATTTTGCTCAAATTGCTGATGGTGTTACTGAAGCTGGTCATTTTAGAGGGGCATACCAAGGTTCGTCAGTATTTCACATCAAACAATATTTTGATAGAATCGATTTTATTTCACCAAACACAGCTTTTTATTTTGACAAAAACAATGCTATTTCGAAATCTGCAGAAGCAAATATTAGTGATGCTGTAATAGCATCAGGAAAAGTATTGGTTGCTGATAAAAAAACTGGAGAATATTTAATTGAAGCTGATGGATTATTCTTATCTGAAACATTTACTACTATTAAAAGACCAAGATTCCCAGGCGCTTCTCCTTTTGCATTTAGCTTAGGTAATTTTGATAAAAGTAGATCAAAAATAGAGGCAATTAAAAATTATCCTGAAAACACAAATATCAAAACAGCATACGTTTATTACAATCCTTCAGTAATGAATGGTGGTTCTGAAGCTGTAACTGATGGAAGAAGTGTAACTATAAAAGTATTTCATACGTTTATGAATATGCCAGCAGATGATTATGAACCAAGAATGGATGATCCAAGAGTTGGTTATTTTTTAACGCAGACTAATGACATGACCACTACTGAAACTATCAATTATAGAGATATGATTCACAGATGGAAATTGGTAAAAAAAGATCCAAATGCAGCAATTTCAGAACCTGTAACTCCAATAACTTGGTGGATAGAAAATACAACTCCATTGGAATGGAGAGAAACTATCAAAGAAGGCGTTTTGGCTTGGAATGAAGCTTTTGAAAAAGCAGGCTTTAAAAATGCAATGGTTGTAAAAATACAACCTGATGATGCTGATTGGGATGCTGGAGATGTTCGTTATAATGTATTGCGTTGGACGTCTTCACCAAATCCTCCTTTTGGTGGATATGGTCCAAGTTTTGTAAATCCAAGAACTGGTGAAATTTTAGGAGCTGATATCATGTTAGAATATGTGCATTTTACGAATAGAGTTTTCCAAGACAAATTATTTAATAATGCTACCGCAAACATGAAATTAGAAACTCCACAAGAATTGGAGATCAAAAAATTCTTAGCAAAAGAAAATTTATTGATGTGTTCTGCTGGTCATATTATGCACGAAAATTTGCAATTAGGATCTACTATTTTGCAAGCTACAGGTGCTAATGTTTTAGACATGGAAGCAATGAAAAAAGAAGGAATGAAATCTTTAATTATGCACGAAGTTGGGCATACGTTAGGATTAAACCACAATATGAAAGCGAGTCAATTATTTACACCTGCACAATTGGCTGACAAAGATTTTATCAAAGGAAAAGCATTGACTGGATCTGTAATGGATTATGCCGGAATCAACATCACAAATGATAGAAGCAAACAAGGACAATACTATGACATGAATGTAGGTCCTTATGACGTTTGGGCAATCCAATTTGGATACATGCCTTTCAAAAATGACGCTGAGAAATTAGCCTTATTAAACAAATCTACTCAACCTGAATTGATTTTTGGAAATGATGCTGATGATATGCGTTCTCCTGGCAATGGAATTGACCCAAGAGTTATGATTGGTGATTTATCTAATGATCCTATTACTTATTCAATTAATAGATTTGAGTTGGTAAACACAATGATGAAAAAGGTAAAAAATCAATTTACTACTGAAGGTGAAACGTACGAGAATTTAAGAAGAGCTTACTACACGCTTCACAATCAAACTGCAGTTGCAGGAGGTGTTGTTTCTAGATTTATTGGTGGCGTTTATGTTGATAGATCAACATTTGGACAAACTGGTGGAACACAACCTTACACTCCTGTAAACTTGAAAGATCAAAAAAGAGCAATGAGTGCTTTAAACAAATATATTTTTGCTCCTAATGCTTTCGATACTCCAAATGATGTTTTCAATTATATTGCAAGTCAAAGAAGAGGTTATAATTTTTCAGGAAGAACTGAAGATCCAAAAATTCATGATCAAGTGTTAGGATACCAAACAAGTGTATTAGCACATATTATGCATCCAAATACATTACAAAGATTATCTGACTCTGAATTGTATGGAAACCAATACAAATTGTCAACTTTCATGTCTGATTTAAACGATATGATGTTTAAGCCAGATGTTTCAGGATCTATCAATTCTTTCCGTCAAAACTTACAAGCTGTGTATGTAAAAAGATTGATTGCCATGATTACAGGAAACACAAGTAGTCGTTTTTCAGTAGCTTCTCAATCTATGGCTATCCATAATTTGAATAACATTAAAACTTGGGTAAGCAATGGAACTGGAGATTTGGCAACAAAAGCACATAAAAACCATTTAAAAACATTGATTACCAATGCTTTAAAAGAAATAAAATAATTCAATAATTATTTATTATTTAAACCGCAATCTTTTCGATTGCGGTTTTTTTATCTTTACAGTATGGCAAAAATTTTAATTACTGGAGGTACAGGTTTAATTGGAAGTAAACTTACCCAATTATTGAT
>JANQTK010000141.1 GCA_030731695.1 Polaribacter sp. | reverse complement strand
ACGCCATTGCAATCTCTATGAATTATTTTTTCTCCTTCTTCCAAATGTTCGCCTGAAAGTTGTGCAAAAGCCAATTCTGATTCATCTAAGAACATCATTTCTAGCAAATCTTTAGGCCAACCTTCTTTTTTCAAACGATGCAACATTCTCCAAGCCACCACTTTTACGGGCGAAAATTCACTCCACATAGAATCGTTTAAACAACGCCAATGATTAACGTCTGTTTCAATAACGTCATCAATTTGAGTCACACAAATTTCACAAGCCAAAACACTACCATCAAATCCACCTGCAGCAATTGGTTTTACTTCGTAAACGCTCAAATTTTCTTTGGATGTACAAAACTCACATTGATTGTTGCTTCTGCTTTTTAAATCTTCTACTAAACTCATAATTGTATGTTGGTTGATGATGGCAAAAGTAGTGTTTTAAATAGTTTTTTTTTGAAGCTATTTCCAGCTTTTCGCACTCGCTTTTTTTCGTTACTCAAAAAGAGCTCAAACAATGCTTCAAACTGGGCTAAGTATATTTACAAGCTAATTGCAACTCCTGCAAGGTTTCTTTTGAACCTTGTAGTTGTTTGAAAATATTAAATTTATACCTACAAGGTTTTTAAACCTTGCAGGAAAAACATCCCATTTATGAAGCATGAGTTTCTTCCATTTGGGAAGACTAAGATGGGCTTTTTATTTAATTTCTAGCGATGTAAACTGAAACAAAGTTCCATCAAACAAGCCTTTGTCTGATAATTTTAAAGACGGAATTACCAACAAAGCCATGAAAGACAAGGTCATAAATGGTGCTCTCAAGTTGCTGCCCATTTCTTTAGCCATTTTATCAATTTCGGCATACGATTTTCCTGTTTCTTGGGCAGATTTTTCTGACATAATTCCTGCAATTGGTAATGGTAGTATTTTTTCTTCTAAAGCATTTACAGCACAAACGCCTCCTTTGTGTTTGATAATTAAATTTACAGCCTTGCAAATCGCTTCGTCAGAAACACCAACTGCAATAATATTGTGCGAATCGTGCCCAACAGAACTTGCAATTGCACCTTCTTTCAATCCGAAATTTTTGATGAATGCAATCGCAGGAACTTCATTTTTATAACGATTTACCACTGTCATTTTTAAAATATCTGAAGTCGTATTAGAAACCAAATTACCATCAATAATCAATGAATATGCTTCGATTTGATTCGTAACCAATTCGCCTTCTAAAGCTTCAATAACTTTCATTTTTTCTGATGCCGAGTGAAACTCAAAATCAGAAACAACTTTAAAATCGGTTTGAAAATTATTTAAAATTTCAAAATCAACAGAATCAATAAAAGATTCTCCACTTTTAGCAACCATTTTGCCATCAATATAGGTTTCTAACACCTTAAAATTGCGAAGATTGTCTACCAAAATAAAATCAGCAGCATCTCCTTCTTGCAACAAACCAACATCTAATTTGTAATGCTTTACAGGATTAATACAAGCTGCTTGCAGTACTTTATACACATCAATTCCTTTGGCAACAGCCCTTTCACAAAGCTGATTGATATGACCTAACAACAAATCATCTGGATGTTTGTCATCAGAACAAAACATCATATTTTGATAATGCTCAGGCAGTAAATCAATCAAAGCATCAAAATTTTTAGCAGCACTTCCTTCTCTAATCAACACTTTCATCCCTTTTTGGAGTTTTTCTAAGGCTTCACCAGAGGTAAAACATTCGTGATCAGTAGAAATTCCTGCAGAAATATATTTTGAAATATTGTCTCCTCTCAATCCTGGTGCATGACCATCAATGGGTTTATTATTATTTTTTGCATGTTGAATTTTTGCCAACACTTCTGTATCATCAAACAAAACTCCTGGATAATTCATCATTTCTGCTAAATATTTAATCTCAGGATGTTCCATCATTTTTTTGATATCGTCTGAATCAATCACAGCTCCTGCACTTTCAAAACTGGTTGCAGGCACACAACTTGGTGCACCAAAATTGAATTTAAAAGGTACTTTTTTGCCATTTTCAATCATAAATTCTACTCCCTTTACACCCAAAACATTCGCAATTTCATGCGGGTCAGAAACGGTAGCAACTGTGCCATGTGTTACAGCGATTTTTGCAAATTCTGATGGCACTAACATAGAACTTTCTATGTGAATATGCGCATCCACAAAACCGGGTAGAATATAGTTTTCAACGTGATGATTTGATGGTCGAATGTCAGAAATCTTTCCATTTTCGATGAAAATTTCGCCTTTAAATATTCTGCGATTTATAATATCAACTATATTTCCTTGAACAACCATTTTGAATAAATTTAACACAAATTTACAAAGAATAAAAAATGAAATTGTTTCCATTTCTAAACTTTATCCTATTTTTATTTTATGAAACAAAATGACTTTCTCA
This sequence comes from Polaribacter sp., assembly GCA_030731695.1. Taxonomy (GTDB): domain Bacteria; phylum Bacteroidota; class Bacteroidia; order Flavobacteriales; family Flavobacteriaceae; genus Polaribacter. Next base: position 2,689 of record JANQTK010000141.1, on the reverse strand, counting down.
CTGCTTTTGAAAACAAGTACGGATTTTTAAAGCATCCAAATGAAACCAAATTCAATAATTGGGCAAAAAACAATACTTTTTGTTTGAATGATTTATTTCCTTCCATTCAAAAAAATGAAATTTGTCCTTTGGATGTCAGCATCAATAGCACTTGGATTGGTGGTGAAGAGGAATTTAATAATTTGTCTTTTTTTGAAAAAAAATTACAAAAACTACAAGCAGAAAATCCAACTAAAATAATTGCTGGAGGATATTTAGAAAAACGTGCTTTGTACACTTCTGAGATGTATGTCAGAAAAATAAACGACAATTTCGATAGAAGAAACACGCATTTAGGGGTCGATTTTTGGCTTGAAGCAAATACTCCAATTCATGCAATTTTAGACGGAGAAGTTATCTTTTCAACAAATGACAATGAACATAAAGGCTATGGAGGATTGATTATTTTAAAACACGAAGTTGAAAATTTTCACTTTTTTACGTTGTATGGGCATTTGTCAAAAATAAGTGTAACTGAAAAAAAATCAGGAGATTTCATCAAAAAAGGGTCACAAATTGCTGTGTTGGGGGATGCTTCTGAAAACGGAGATTGGGTGCCACATTTGCATTTTCAAATCATGTTAACCTTATTGGAGTATCAAAATGATTTTCCGGGTGTTGCTTTTGAAAGTGAAATAGAAGCTTGGAAAAATATCTGTCCAAATCCAAATTTACTTTTTAAATTGGAAGGTCTTTGAATTTATTAGTACATTTATAGCTCAATCTTAACGCAAACATCATTATGAAAAAATCTATCCTTTCGCTACTTTTTATGAGCGTTTCAATACTTTTAAACGCACAAAAAAAAGACGAAAAACCAGCAACTTGGGATGTAAACAATCCAAATAAAGATTGGAAATTCAATACTTTTACCTTGAATACAAACGAAGGAACTTGGATGAATTTAGATGTTTCTCCTGATGGAAAAACCATTGTTTTTGACATGTTGGGTGATATTTATTCTATGCCAATTTCGGGTGGAAAAGCAACCGTTTTACGAGCTGGTTTGGCGTATGAAGTGCAACCAAGATTTAGTCCTGATGGAAAATACATTTCGTTTACAAGCGATGCAGCAGGTGGTGATAATATTTGGGTGATGACTGCAGATGGTAAAAATGCCAAAGCAATTACAGAAGAAAAATTTCAATTGTTAAACAATGCTGTTTGGACTCCAGATGGAAAATCGTTGGTTGCCAGAAAACATTTTACGTCAACACGTTCTGTTGGTGCAGGCGAAATGTGGCAATATCCACTTTCCGGAACTGCAGGATTGCAATTGACAAAACGTAGAAACGATCAACAAGACGTCAATGATCCATCCATTTCATCAGATGGAAAGTATTTATATTATGCTGAAGACATGTATCCTGGAGGCTATTTTCAATACAATAAAGACCCAAATAATCAAATTTATGTCATCTATCAATATAATTTTGAAACTGGTGAAATTGTACAAATCACAGGTGGTCCTGGAGGTGCAGCAAGACCTGTTATTTCAAAAGACGGAAAATTATTGGCATTTGTAAAACGTGTTCGTACAAAATCGGTTTTATACATTCATGAATTGGAAACTGGAAAAGAATATCCTATTTATGAAAATTTGAGCAAAGACCAACAAGAAGCTTGGGCTGTTTTTGGGGTATATCCTTATTTTGCGTGGATGCCAAATAACAAAGACCTTATTATTTGGGCGCAAGGAAAAATCAATAAAATAACTATTGATACCAAACAAATCGAAAACATTCCATTTCAAGTAGATGCAACCATTAAACTTGCAGAAACACATCGTGTAAAAAGAGCCGCTTTTGAAGAGGAATTTACATCCAAAATGATAAAAAATGTACAAACTTCTCCTGATGAAAAAACAATTATTTTCACTTCTTTAGGACATATTTACAAAAAAACATTGCCTGAAGGAATTCCAACAAGAATTACCAATTTGACAGATTTTGAAGCAGATCCTAGTTTTTCAGTCGATGGAAAATCAGTAGTTTTTGTGAGTTGGAATGATGAAAACTCAGGTGCCATTTATACCATAAATTTAGATGGTTCAGGCTTGAAAAAAATTACCCAAGAAAAAGGAATTTATAGAACTCCAACCTACAACAATTCAGGAACAAAAATGGCTTTTGTAAAAGAAGAAGGAAATGGAGACCAAGGATTTGATTATACTAAAAACACTGGAATTTACATCGCAAATACTGATGGTTCTGATGCAAAATTAGTTTCAAAAACAGGCGAATTCCCACAATTTTCTGCTGATGATAGCCGTATTTTCTTTCAAACTGGAGGAGAGTTTTTTGGAGGTTTGACCAAAAAATTACTAAGTGTTGATTTGCAAGGAAAAGACGAACGTAGTCATGTATCCTCAAAATTAGCCAATAGATTGGTACCAAGTAAGGACAATAATTGGATTGCTTTTATCCATTTACACAAATTGTTTGTGGCACCTTTAGTGATGAATGGTTCAGAAATTAATGTGGATGCCACTACGAAATCATTCAATGTAGAAAGTTTGTCAAAAAATGCAGGAATTAACCTGCATTGGAATGAAAACAATGACAAAGTATTTTGGACTTTAGGTGGTACCTATTTCTCAAAATCAATTGTAAACAATACTACAAATCCGTTTGCAAAAACCAATTTAGTG
>JANQTK010000140.1 GCA_030731695.1 Polaribacter sp. | reverse complement strand
GCAGCATTTTCTAATGCTTTGGATGCTTTTTCTACAATGTATCTGTCTGTTGAAAAAATGGCTCCAGTTAAAGCGTATTCTGTAGATTCATCTACCAATTTTAGGGAATTTTCCCATTCAGCATCTTCGTAAACATACACCGTCATTACAGGTCCAAAAAGTTCAGTTGTCATTGTAGAAAATGTTGGAGATTTGGCAACAATTACAGTTGGCTCAATAAAATATCCTTTTGATTTGTCGTAATTTCCACCAATGATAATTTCAGCATTTACATCCTCTTTTGCAGCATCAATGTAGCTTGCAATTTTATCAAACGAACCTTCGTGAATTACCGCATTTACAAAGTTTGATGGATCTTCAGGAGACCCCATTTTCAATTCGTTGGTTTGAGCAATCAAGTGTTTTTTTACATCATTCCAAATTGAACTTGGAATATACGCTCTTGAAGCTGCAGAACATTTTTGACCTTGGTATTCAAAAGCACCTCTAGTGATAGCTGTTGCAACTTGTAACGGATTTGCGGAATTGTGTGCCCAAATAAAATCTTTTCCACCAGTTTCACCTACAATTCTTGGGTAGGTTTTATAGGTATGTATGTTGTTTCCTATTTGTTTCCACAAGTTTTTGAAAACGGTTGTAGAGCCTGTAAAATGCAATCCGGCAAAATCTGGAGAAGCCAAAATAGTATCTGTAATCATCACAGGATCACCATAAATCACGTTGATAACGCCATCAGGCAAACCAGCTTCTTTGAACAAATCTACAATTACTTGCGCAGAATATGCTTGATGATCAGAAGGTTTCCAAACCACCACATTTCCCATTAAAGCTGCAGCTGCAGGTAAATTTGCAGCAATAGAGGTAAAGTTAAAAGGCGTTATTGCATACACAAATCCCTCTAAAGGTCTGTACTCAACTCGGTTCCAAATTCCAGGTGCAGATGCAGGTTGATCTTTAAAAATATCAATCATATATTCCACATTGAAACGGAAAAAATCAATCATTTCACAAGCTGCATCAATTTC
>JANQTK010000139.1 GCA_030731695.1 Polaribacter sp. | reverse complement strand
GTTACTATAAAAGTTTCATCAGCCTGTTTTTCAATGGTTTCTGCTCGTTCGCCTAAGGTAAATCCGGGTTTAAATTGTTTGATTTGCTCTAACAATTTATCAGTCAAATCGCCCGCTAAAATTTCTGGATATGCAGGGATATCATAAATCGGTTTCTTAGGATATATCTCCGAACATTGTCCTCCAGGTTGTGGCAACGCATCAATTAAATGACAGCGTAATTTTAACAATCCTGCTTCAAAAACGGTAAATAATCCTGTAGGTCCTGCACCTATTATTAAAATATCTGTTGTAATCATTTTTTTTAAAATGCTTTTAGCGATTAGCTTTTTGATAATTACAAAAAGCTAATAGTAATTTTATTTTTCGACTAAACTCTTTGTAAACTCGTTGAGTTTTTCAACTTTTTCTTCAAAGTTTCCTTTGATGTTTTTTCTATATTCATTAATGTTTTTTACCAAATCATCTATTTCTTCTGGAATCACGTCTTCAAAAAATTGACGCAATCTTTTGGCTGTTGTAGGTGATTTTCCGTTTGTAGAAATCGCAATTTTCACATTTCCTTTGGTGACAATTCCGCCCATATAAAAATCGCAATAAGGTGGATTATCAGCCACATTGACTAAAATATTTTTCGATTTACAATCTTTATAAACCTGAATGTTTACATCAATATTATCTGTGGTTGCAATGACAATTTGCTTGTTTTTCAAATACCCTTTGTTATACGAATCATCAATCATTTGAATATGAAACTTTGCTGCAAATTCTTTGGTTTCGTCACGAAAAAAAGGCGCTACTAAAGTCACATTAGCATCTGGACTTGATTTCAATAAAAAAGACATTTTTTCTAAAGCTACAAATCCACCACCTACAATTAAAATCTGCAATTGTTGGGTTTTTAAAAAAATAGGATATAAGTTATTTCGTTCCACAAGCAGCTGTATTGAGTTTGTACTGATACTGATTTTGGATATTTGCAATGCTTTCACGATGTTTGACAACTTCTCCAAAAACAATGATTGC
>JANQTK010000138.1 GCA_030731695.1 Polaribacter sp. | reverse complement strand
CATAACTTGAGAAGTTTAATCCGTTTGTATTTAATTGAACTGTAGGCCCTGTTTCAGCAATAATTGGGTCAAAATCGTTGTTTTCACAAGATGCAAAACCGATAGATAAAACAAGTAAGCCTATATATTTATAATTTTTCATAAAATATTCTATTTTTTAGTTATTAATTGTCCAAGAGATGTAATACTGAGAACCGATTGCACCAATACCTGGAGCACTTAAATATTCTTGACCTGTTAAGTTAGCACCTCCTATTTTAAATATAGATTTTATACTAGGCACAGCATAGTTAATTTGAGCATCTAAAACCAATCTGGCACCTATCATAGCATCTACAAAAGTTGATTCCCATAAATACTCATCTTGCCATCTTGCATTAAAGTTAAATCCAAAGTTTTTAAATAAGTCTGTTTTTCCAAATTGCACTTTTACTTTATGCTCAGGAGTGTTAAAGCCTGCTTCAAAACTTGGGTCTGATGCTTGGTCGAAATCAAATTTTGCATAGGTATAATTTAAACCTAAATCAAATCCGTTTAAAATCTTAGTGTTTAATCCAATTGTAGCTCCATAAGAATTAATATCTGCACCTGTATTGGTATATACCTGAGCTACTTTAAAAGCGTTGTCTGTGCCACGAACTAACACATTTTTATTTGCTATAAAGCCTTCGTATTGGTTATAATAAACACTTAAATCTAGTGTAAACCTAGATTTTCCAGCATTTACCAAACCTCTATAACCTACTTCAAAAGCGGTTACTTTTTCTGGTTGAACCAAATTTATATCTGCTTTCACTGTACCACCACTTTCAGTAGTAAAAGAGTTTTCATAAGCATCTCTAATGAGTATAGATTGAGTGCCTCCATTAGCATCTAAATATTGTATTCTTTTGTCTAAATTGTCTGGAGCAGAACCAACAAGTATTGCACTACCAACATCTAAACCAATATATTGATCTTGAGTAGTTGGGTTTCTAAAACCTGTTTGGAAAGATGCTCTAAAGTTTTGGTTTTTTCCTTCTCCAGCAGCATACGCTAAAGAAACTCTTGGTGAAAAATTACCATTAAAATTTTGAGCTTTGTCATAACGAACAGATGCTGTTAATTTTAAACGATCTTCTTCTAAAAAGCTTTTTTGTGCCTGAGTATAAATACCATATTCATCATAATTAATAGGACCATCAGCATCTGTAAATATATTTCCAAACGAATTTAAAGAGTACATTCTGTAAGAACCTCCTACTTGAATTTCAGCAAAATCAATAATATCTCTAAAGTTATAATTTACGTCAGAATGGTATAATTTAGTTTGATCTCTAAATTTTGCTCCTGTTAGTAAATTAGCATCTGAAGTTACTTTATCAAAAGCTGCTTGAAAACCTGGAGTTCCCGGAATTAAACGACCTGTATCTGCAACCGCTCTTGCAGTAGCATGAGAACCTGACATAAAATAAGCTCCTGCATATTGCGTAAACCAATCTGTATCTGATTTCCATGCTCTATTAATGTTTATCGCAGCAAATAAAGTATTGTAAGAATCTCCTGCATCTTCATCTGTAACATATCCTCTTACAAAAAAGTTTTTACCCTTAACTTCTAATTTATGTTGTTGTAATAAAAAGTTTTGAATACTATACTTTTGGCCTCCTAAATATTGTGTGTCACCTGTACCTGCTTTTGAATTGAAAATAATTTCTAAGCGATCATCCCCATAAGGACGATAATTTAAAGATCCTGCAAATTTTACACTGCTGACTCCATAATCCATTAAATCCATTTCGTTATATCCTGTTCTACTTACTCTTCCTACTGCACCTCCTAAATCAGTAGCCACAACATCTCCATAAACATTAACACCATTATAGTCATTTAAGCTTCTATCTCCTGGGGCTAGTACAGCTCCTCTAATACCTGAAGTAGTGTTTCTATAGTCTGTAGCAAACCAATCAGTACCATTCATAACAGAGAGAGTAGCTTTTGCTGCAAATTTATCAGAAAAAGCATAGGCCATTCTAATATTAAAATCTGTAAACTCGTTATTTCCTCCTGCTTGTTGACTTGTAATTCCTCCTTTTAAAGAAACACTAATTCCTTGGTCTTTAAAAGGGCTCTTGCTAGTCATAAACATAATTCCATTGAACGCATTTGCACCATACAAAGCTGATGAAGCTCCAGGAAGTAATTCTACAGTTTCTACGTCTAATTCAGACATCCCTAATAAATTACCCAAAGCAAAGTTTAATGCTGGTGAAGAGTTGTCCATTCCATCAACTAACTGCATAAAACGTGTGTTTGCAAAAGTGGCGAACCCACGAGTGTTTACTGACTTAAAAGTTAAGCTGTTTGTGTTCACATCAACCCCTTTTAAGTTCTCTAAACCGTCGTAAAAAGTCGGAGAAGACGTATTTTTTATCTCTCTAATGTCCATTCTTTCAACAGTTACTGGAGATTCCATGATACGTTCTGGAGTTCGTGATGCAGATACAACAATCTCATCTAGTGATGTTTCGTTTTCTGTCAAACTAACATCTACTTTTTGATTGTTTTTTGTTATTTGAACTTCCTGTGTTTTGTATCCAATCACGGAAATTTCAATTGTAAATGGCGGATTATCAGTTACTTTCAATTCGAATTTTCCATCGAAATCAGTACTTGTGCCAACAGATTTTCTTGAAACCTTTATGTTTGCACCAGGAAGTAGCTCACCTGTTTTAGCATCCTTTACAGTCCCTGAAATCGTAGTTTGAGCCACCATAGACAAACTACCAAAAGCTATAAAAGCAATGAATAAAATCTTTTTTATCATAATTTGAATTATTAGTTAAGTAGCATGCAAAGTACAAAAAAATTTGAATTTCTGAATAGTTACACAAAAATTTTATGATATTGTCAAAAACAACACTATTTAATTGGCAAATAGCCATATTAAAAAAGTGTTTTTAACTGAATTTAAAGCTCAGAAATTGTACATTTGCGTTTTGAAATTTGCTTTTTTGAAAACAATATATAACACCTCAAGTTTTATTTCTGACGCAGAAACCTACATAACAATAGGTACTTTTGATGGCGTGCATTTTGGGCATCAAAAAATAATTGAAAAGCTTGTTTTTGAAGCAAAAAAGGCACAAAAAAAATCTCTTGTACTTACATTTTTCCCTCATCCTAGAATGGTTTTACAAAAAGATGCATCTGTAAAACTCATAAATACGATTGATGAACGCGCAAAATTACTTGAAAAAACAGGATTGGATTATTTGATTATTCATCCTTTTTCGGTAGAATTTTCAAGAATGACAGCCTTGGATTTTGTCAAAGATATTTTAGTAAATCAACTAAACATATCTAAATTGATTATTGGCTATGATCATCATTTTGGAAAAAATAGAGAAGGAAACATCACACAACTTTCGGAATACAGTCATGTATATAATTTTGATGTTGAAGAAATTCCTGCGCAAGATATTGACGAAGTTTCTGTAAGCTCCACAAAAATAAGACGCGCTTTAGAATCAGGAAATTTACAAACTGCCAACCATTATTTAGGATATCCTTTTATGCTTAATGGAACTGTGGTGAATGGAAAAAAATTGGGCGGAAAAATTGGCTATCCAACAGCAAATATAGCTATTGAAGAACCGTATAAATTAATTCCAAAAACGGGTGTTTATGTAGTACAATCAATCATTGAAAAAAATGTTGTTTTTGGAATGATGAACATAGGAAATAGACCTACTGTTGATGGAAATTACCAAACCATTGAAGTGCATTTTTTTGATTTTAATGATGATTTATACGGAAAAAATCTAACTATTGAATTGTTGTATTTTTTGCGTGATGAACAAAAATTTGATTCTATCTCTTTATTGGTAAATCAATTGAAAATCGATGAAGAAAACGCTAAAATCTATCTAAATAACAAACTATAAACGAGCGTTGCTTAAATGTGATGCTTGCGCTATATTTGCGCTTTAAATCAACCAAAAATGTTACAAGTAAACTTTATCAGAGAAAACAAAAAAACGGTTTTAGAAGGATTGGCAAAACGAAATTTTGCAGATGCTGAAAACATCATTGAAAAAGTGCTTACAGCTGATGAAAACAGACGTGGAACTCAAGTGCTTTTAGACAATACCTTAGCTGAAGCAAATGTAATTTCAAGAGAAATTGGACAGTTTTTTAAATCTGGTGAAGTTCAAAAAGCGAACATTTTGAAAGAAAAAACGACTTTGTTGAAAGAGCAAACCAAAGAACTTTCAGAAAAGTTAACTGCTTATGCTGATGAATTAGAAGCGCTTTTGTACTTAATTCCAAACATTCCTCATCAGTCTGTAAAAGCTGGAAAATCTGCTGAAGATAATGAAGAAATTTTTTCAGAAGGTTTAATTCCTGAATTGCACGAAAATGCACTTCCTCACTGGGAATTAGCAAAAAAATACGACATCATTGATTTTGATTTAGGCGCAAAAATAACAGGCGCTGGTTTTCCTGTATACAAAGGAAAAGGTGCCAAATTACAACGTGCATTAATCAGTTATTTTTTAGATAAAAACACAGCTGCTGGTTATCAAGAAGTGCAAGTACCACATTTGGTAAATGAAGCATCTGGTTTTGGAACTGGACAATTGCCTGATAAAGAAGGACAAATGTATCATGCAACTGAAGATAATTTGTATTTAATTCCAACTGCAGAAGTGCCAATTACCAATTTATATCGCGGAAATTTATTACAAGAAACGGAGTTGCCAATTGCAATGACTGGCTACACACCTTGTTTTCGAAGAGAAGCAGGAAGTTATGGTGCACATGTTCGTGGACTAAATAGATTGCATCAATTTGATAAAGTAGAAATTGTACGCATTGAAAATCCTTCAAAATCTTATGAAGTTCTGGAAGAAATGGTGGAGCACATAAAAGGTATTTTAAATGAGTTAAAATTGCCTTACCGAATTTTACGTTTGTGTGGAGGAGATATGGGGTTTACATCTGCGTTAACCTACGATTTTGAATTGTTTTCAACCGCTCAAAACAGATGGTTAGAAATTAGTTCGGTTTCTAATTTTGAAACTTTTCAAGCTAATAGATTGAAATTGCGTTTTAAAAATAGCGAAGGAAAAAATGAATTGGTGCACACGCTAAATGGTAGCTCTTTGGCATTGCCTCGCGTTTTAGCAGGAATTTTAGAAAATTATCAAACAGTTGAAGGAATTCAAATTCCGGAAGTTTTGATTCCTTATACTGGGTTTGATATGATTTAGTTGATAGTTCTTAGTTCTTAATTGTTGGTAAGTAGTTAATACTTCAAAAACTAAACAACAAAAACTAATTAGAAATAACAGCTGTCATCAATCTTTTGTATTTATTCATCTCTAAAAGAGCATTTAAATACGCGCTTATTTGTCCGTCTTTCATGAAATTGTTTGCGTTTTGCTTTGCAATTTCATATTGGTTTGATAGTTGATTCATGATATTTATGTGTTAGTTATTTCCATTAAGACAATTTCTGTGCCAAAATGTTACAGCGAGTATTTCAGAATTTAAATCGTTTCACAAAATTTTAACAGCATTCTTGTTATATTTGAAGATTATGAAACACTTTTTCACCATACTTTTTTTTCTAATAAGCGGTTTTATTTCTTCGCAAGAAATTTCTGAAAATGAATTTTTCTTAGCAGAGAACTATTACAGAGAAGGAGAATATGAAAAAGCTACTCAGATTTATAAAAAATTATATGATCAAAGTCCTTTCAATAGCACATACTTATACAGGTTAATTACTTGTTATCAACAAACAGAATTATTTGATACTGTTGAAAATTTGCTCATAAATCGCATCAAAAAAGAGCCATCACAAAGCTACTTGCACGTTTTTTTAGGCCACAATTACAGTAAAAAACAACAAGAAGATTTAGCTAAAATTCAATATGAAAAAGCCATCCAATCTATCGAAAATAAAAATCCTTATACCATTACAATAGCGCGTGCATTTAGTGATTATAATTTGCTTGATTATGCCATTTTAGCGTATGAAAAAGCGATGAAAGCAAATCCAACTGCTAATTTTGGGTTTCAAATTGCACAGATTTATGGTGAAAAAGGAGACTATAAAAAAATGTTTGAAGCTTACATTGATTTACTTGATTCGAATGAAAGCTATTTAAATCTGGTACAACGCTCTGCAAGCAAATACATTACTGAGGACGCTGAAAATGAGGCAAATGTTTTATTCCGAAAAGCAGTTTTACAAAAATCTTTGAACAACCCTAAAGACGAGTGGAATATTCTGTTAAGTTGGTTATTTATTCAACAAAAAGAATATGAAAAGGCTTTTATACAAGAAAAAGCGTTGTTCAATAGAAATCCGACAGATGTTTCAATGATTTTTGAATTGGGCGAAATTGCTTTCGAAGACAAAAACTATGAAACTGCTCAAAATTGCTTTCAATTTATCATCGAAAAAACAACTTTGACTGAAGATAAAATCAGTGCAAATTTATACCTCATCAAAATTGCTATTGCAACAAAAAATCCTGAGACAACTGCTATTTTTGAAAAATTATTCAAAGAGTTTGGCATCAATCCTGCAACCATAAATCTGCAAGTTGCATATGGCGATTTTTTAACGTTTCAGAAAAATGATCCAGAAAAAGCCATTGAAATTTTAGAAAAAGCACTGACTTTTTCTGCATCAAAATTTGAAGAAGCGCGCATCAAATTAAAATTGGGTGATGTGTTTGTATTTATAGGACAATTTAACAAAGGATTGATTTACTTTTCTCAAATTCAAACGCAGTTAAAAAATCATGAATTGGGACAAGAAGCACAATTTAAAGTGGCACAAACCAGTTATTTTAAAGGCGATTTTGATTGGGCAAAAGCGCAACTAAAAGTATTAAAAGGTGCCACAACTCAACTCATTGCAAACGATGCTGTAGATTTGTATTTAAAAATAATTGACAATGAACCTGTTGATTCCATTCCATCAGGATTAAAAGAATTTGCAAAAGCTGAATTGGCATTTTATCAGAACAAAAATGAAGAAGCTTTTCAAATAATAAATTCTTTATTTACTGATAAAACCATCCTAGCAAATGGATTGATTCCAGGCGAAGTATTGTATGATGATGCATTGTTTTTAGAAGCAAAAATACTCATCAAACAAGAAAAATATCTTGCTGCCATTGAACAATTAGAGAAAATAGTAACTGCAGACAATCAGGGTTTTTTAACAGATGATGTGTATTATATGATGGCAGAAACCTATAATTTCAATCTTAAAAATGCCGAAAAAGCAAAAGAATATTATCAAAAAATTATCTTTGAGCAGCCATCTAGTATTTATTTGGTTGATGCCAGAAACAAATTCAGAAAATTACGTGGCGAAATCATTAATTAAACAATATAACAATTAAAAAATGTATCAATTAGGCTTTTTTTAAATCCAATTATTTATTGCTACATTATTCAGTGATTCATTAACTCATTAAAAAATATGTACATATACAACGTAACCATCAATATTGAAGACAGTTTGCATGATGAATGGCTTGTTTGGATGGAAACTCACATTAGTGATGTATTAAATACTGGCAGATTTACCTCAGCAAAACTCACAGAAGTTTTGGCCGAAAATGAAACAGGGAGAACCTATTCTGTGCAATATACAGCCAATTCACGCAAAGATTTAGACGATTATTATCAGTTTGATGCTGATAAATTACGACAAGATGCTATCAAAAAATTTGGCAGTAAAATGTTGGCTTTTAGAACCGAACTAAAATTGATAAAAGAATTTTATCCAACATCTATTGGAAATTAGTTCTCAATGTTTATAAAATTATTTCTGCTAAAAAGAGTGTTTAAAAACTAGCTTCAACACCCAAAGAAAAAGCATTTATTTCTGAAACACCTAATTTATAAAATTCATAACCCGAAGTAATTCTGTAATTATTGATATGGTATTTTAATAATAATTTTGTGTTATTTACAGACTGATTATTTAGGCTTGTCCATTTATGAGAAGCCGTTAAACTAAATGGTTTTGCAACAAAAATTTCACCACCAAAACCAAGTAGGAAACCATTTTTTTTAACATCGTTAAAAACACTTCTAACGCCCAATCCGAACCAAGCATCAAAACGCTGCGTTCTTATTCTATAGTATTTTAACATTGCAGAAAACATATCAAATGAATCTTTTTGACCATTTATTTTTTCTGAAAAAGTAGTGTAATTTACATCCATAGAAAACCGCTTTAAAAAACGAAATTCAACTCCAAAATCGTTCCCAGATAAATTACTATTTTCAATAAAAAAATGATTGTAAATCTCAAATCTTGTCAAATTATAATTGATAGAATCTGTATAAATAAAATTTCCATGAGATGCTTTCTGATAAGGAAATTTAGAAATTTCGGCATCATGCATTCTTCCATTTCTTTCAAAAGGAGTCTCAAAAGCAAGTCCATAAGCTGTGTAGGCAAAAATATATCCAAAAATTTGAACAAATGGATTTGTGTTTTCATCAAACAACCTTGTATTTGAACTTGTTGTTGATCTTGATGATTTTACATTATTAGTCGTTGATTTTTCTTCTTTTAAACTTTCTTTTGCTTTATTTAATTTCCCATCTTGACCAAAAATATTTAAATAAAAGAGTGAAAATATAAGTGATAAAAAAAGGAATTTTTGGTTCATTTAGCTGAATTTTTAAAACCACAAACCAACCAAAAATTATGCCGAATTAAACTGTATCTTTGTTGTTTTAAAGAATAAAAATCCACTATTGTGACTGTAAAAGCAAAAAAACATTTAGGACAGCATTTTTTAACTGATGAAAACATTGCAAAAAATATCGCTGATTCTTTAACTGAAAATGGCTATGATCATGTGTTGGAAATTGGTCCAGGAATGGGTGTTTTAACCAAATATTTACTACAAAAAAAATCAAAAATTACCGTTTTTGAAATTGATAGAGAATCTGTTACCTATTTAAAAGAAACGTTTCCAACAGAGCATTTTCAATTAAATACCTCTAAAGAAAAGTTTGAAATAATTGAAGGCGATTTTTTAAAAAAGGATATCAGCACTATATTTAACAGAGAACAAGTTGCTATAATTGGTAATTTCCCTTACAATATCTCCAGTCAAATTGTTTTTAAAGCGATTGAATATCGCGAATTTGTTCCTGAATTTGCTGGTATGTTTCAAAAAGAAGTTGCCTTAAGAATTGCCGAAAAAGAAGGCAGTAAAGTGTACGGAATTTTGTCGGTATTAACACAAGCTTTTTTTGATGTTGAATATTTATTTACAGTGCCTCCAACTGTTTTTAATCCGCCACCAAAAGTTGATTCAGGCGTAATTCGTTTCATCAGAAAAGAAAATTTTACACTTCCTGTAGATGAAAAATTGTTTTTTAAAGTGGTAAAAACCGCTTTTAATCAACGAAGAAAAATGTTGCGTTCGAGTTTAAAATCTTTCAATATTTCCGATTCTTTAAAAGAAGACCCTATATTTGCAAAGCGTCCTGAACAATTATCTGTTCAGGAGTTTATTTTTCTGACCCAAAAATTAGCAAATCATGACATTTGAAATCACTTCAGAATTTCTTGAAAATCTATCAAAACTTATTGAATTAAAAAAAAATAAGGCAATAGAAAAGCTTTTTGAAGAGGTTCATTATGCTGATATTGCTGAGGTTTTAGACGAAGTAAACTTTGATGAAGCTATTTATATTATCAAACTTTTAGATAGCGAAAAAACCTCTGAGATTCTTACTGAATTGGATGAAGATACGCGTACTCGAATTCTTGAAAATTTATCCGCACAAGAAATTGCCGAAGAAATTAGTGAAATGGACACGGATGATGCCGCTGATATTATTGCAGAACTTTCGGAAGAGCGTCAAAAAAACGTAATCAACGCACTTGAAGACATTGAACACGCTGCAGATATTAAAGAATTACTCTCTTACAAAGACAATACTGCAGGTGCTTTAATGGCAAAAGAGCTCGTAAAAGTGTATGAAACCTGGACAGTTGCTGGTTGTTTGCGCAGAATTCGTGGTCAGGCAAAAGATGTAAGTAGAGTGCATTCCATTTATGTGGTTGACAAAAAAGAAAAGTTGGTTGGAAGACTCTCTTTAAAAGACTTGATTGTTGCAAAAAACGATCAAAAAATTGCTGATATTTATATTTCTGCAGTTGATTCTGTGAATGTAAATGAAGATGATGAAGAAGTCGCAAAAATCATGTCAAAATACGATTTAGAGGCCATTCCTGTTGTTGATGACAACAATGTTTTATTGGGCAGAATTACCATTGATGACATTGTAGACGTTTTAAAAGAAGAAGCTGACAGAGATTACCAATTAGCAGCTGGTTTAACACAAGATGTAGATTCTGACGATAGTATTTTAGATTTGACAAAAGCGCGTTTGCCATGGCTTTTTTTAGGTTTGGTTGGTGGCGTTGGCGCATTTTTAATCATGGAAGGTTTTCAAGGTGTTTTTGCAAAATACGCAGCGTTATTTTTCTTTACGCCTTTAATTGCAGCTATGGCTGGTAATGTGGGTGTGCAATCTTCTGCAATTATTGTACAGGGATTAGCGAATGATGAAGTGAAAGGAAGCATCAACAGTCGTTTGTTAAAAGAAATGCTCTTAGCGACTTTAAATGGCGTTATTTTGGCGCTTTTTCTGTTTGTTTTCGTTTGGTTGTATGAAGGCAAAGTAAATACTGCCTTGGCAATTGCGGTTTCACTAGTTGTTGTGATTATTATGGCGGGTTTAATTGGCACTTTTGTTCCGTTGTTTTTAGACAAAAGAGGCATAGATCCTGCAATTGCAACTGGGCCTTTTATTACAACTTCAAACGATATTTTTGGAATTTTAATCTACTTTTTAATTGCAAAATTGATTTTAGGGATTTAATTTTTGAAGCTATTTCCTGCTTTTCGTTCTATCTTTTTTGATGGTTTTTCGCAAACTTTTCGCCTTTTTTAAAGTCAATTGCCTCTTAAAGAAGATTGCTTTTTTATAAGTTATCAAAAAAGGATGCCACTTCAATCAGGGCTAAGCTTATTTACAAATTTTAGTAAATACATCCCACAAAACGATTCCTGCACTTACTGAAATGTTTAAAGAATGTTTGGTTCCCAATTGTGGAATTTCTATACACAAATCGCTTGCGTTAACCACATTTTGTTGAACTCCTTTTACTTCATTTCCAAAAATGACAGCATATTTTTGATTTTTATCAGGATAAAAATCGCTCAATTTTGTGCTATTTTCAGCTTGTTCAATGGCTAAAACTTTGGTATTTTCGGATTTTAATTTTTCAACGATATCAATCGTACTTTCAGCATATTCCCAATCAACAGAATCTGTTGCACCCAAAGCCGTTTTATGAATTTCGTTATTTGGAGGCGTTGCTGTAATGCCACACAGATAAATTTTTTCAATCAAAAAAGCATCACTAGTTCTAAAAACAGATCCAATATTATTCAAACTACGAATATTGTCCAAAATAACAATCAAAGGCGTTTTTTCAACTACTTTAAATTCATCAATTGTAATTCTGTTTAATTCTGTGTTTTTTAATTTTCTCATAATCTCTTTTATCCTTTGAATTTTTTTGGACTTTGAACTTTGAATTTTAAATTTTGAACTTTCTTTTTCTATCTTCGCAAAACTAACCTAAAAAACCGAAAACTTGTCAAAAACGGAAAGTAAAAAGGAAACTCCTTTAATGAAACAATACAATGCTATCAAGAAAAAATATCCTGATGCGATGTTGTTGTTTAGAGTGGGCGATTTTTACGAAACGTTTGGCGAAGATGCCAAAAAAGCGGCTCAAGTTTTAGGAATTATTCTTACCAAACGTGGTGCAGGAAGTGAAACTGAAACTGCTTTAGCGGGTTTTCCTCATCATTCCTTGCATACCTATTTACCAAAATTAGTAAAAGCCGGAATGCGTGTGGCAATTTGTGATCAGCTAGAAGATCCAAAAATGACAAAAACCATCGTAAAACGGGGTGTTACAGAATTGGTAACTCCTGGTGTTTCGTTAAATGATGAGGTTTTACAATCCAAAACCAACAACTTTTTAGCGGCAGTTCATTTTAATAAAAATCAACTGGGAATTTCATTTTTAGATGTTTCTACGGGCGAATTTTTAGTGGCTCAAGGAAACGTTGGCATGATTGATAAATTGTTACAAAACTTTTCTCCGAGTGAAGTTTTAGTTCAAAAACAATTTAAACAAACTTTTTTAGAGCATTTTGAGAATCGATATCATACCTTTTATTTGGATGATTGGGTTTTTCAACAGCAATATGCCAACGAAACGTTGCAAAATCATTTTGAAGTAAAAAGCTTAAAAGGCTTTGGAATTCAAGAAGTTACCCACGGAATTATTGCTGCTGGTGCTGTCTTATATTATCTATCAGAAACGCAACACAATAAACTACAACACATTCAAACCATCAGCAGAATTGCTGAAGATCAGTACGTTTGGATGGATCGTTTTACCATTCGAAATTTAGAATTGTACAATCCAAATGCTGTAAATGCAGTGACGCTGTTGGATGTGATTGACAAAACGATTTCTCCAATGGGAGGAAGGTTGTTAAAACGTTGGTTGGCTTTGCCTTTAAAAAAGATTGATGAAATAAAAAATCGTCACGAATTGGTAAAGTTTTTTATCAATTCTGAATCGTATTTTGAGATTGTTAATTATCAAATAAAACAGATTTCTGATTTAGAACGATTGATATCAAAAGTGGCAACAGGAAAGGTTTCTCCAAAAGAAGTGATTGATTTAAAAAATTCTTTAAAAGCAATTTTACCAATCAAAGAAGCTTCTGAAAAAAGTGCGAATTCTACTGTTCAGCAATTTGGAAAAAAGTTGCATTCATGTACCAATTTGATTGAAAAAATCAGTGAAATTCTGTTTGAAAATGCGCCTGTACATATTTTAAAAGGAAATGCAATTGCTAAAAATGTGCATCAAGAATTGGATGATTTACGGGCAATTTCTACTTCTGGAAAAAATTATTTGGATGACATGTTGACTCGAGAAACTGAAAAAACAGGAATTTCGAGTCTTAAAATTTCATTCAACAATGTGTTTGGATATTTTATCGAAGTAAGAAACACCCATAAAGACAAAGTTCCTGAAACTTGGATTCGCAAGCAAACCTTGGTGAATGCTGAGCGTTATATCACAGAAGAATTGAAAGAATATGAAACTAAAATTTTAGGTGCAGAAGAAAAAATTCAGGCTTTAGAACAACAAATTTTTAGTGATTTAATTCAATATATCATTCAGTTTGTAAATCCTATTCAAGAAAACGCACAAACCATTGCAACGTTAGATTGCTTACTGTCTTTTGCAAAATTGGCTATTGACAACAATTATGTGTGTCCAATTATGGACGAAAGTACCGATTTAGAAATTAAAAACGGACGTCATCCAGTAATTGAAAAACAATTGCCAATAGATCAACAGTATGTTGCCAATGATGTTGTTTTGAATAGAAATCAGCAACAAATTATCATGATTACTGGGCCCAATATGTCAGGTAAATCTGCGATTTTAAGACAAACTGCTTTGATTGTTTTGTTGGCACAAATGGGAAGTTATGTGCCTGCACAACACGCAAAAATTGGCATTGTTGATAAGATTTTTACCAGAGTTGGTGCAAGTGATAATATTTCGATGGGCGAATCCACTTTTATGGTTGAAATGAATGAAACTGCTGCCATTTTGAACAATATTTCGGACCGAAGTTTGGTGTTGTTGGATGAAATTGGACGTGGAACATCAACGTATGATGGAATTTCAATAGCTTGGGCAATTGCCGAATTTTTACACGAACATCCAAGCAAAGCAAAAACACTGTTTGCGACTCATTATCATGAATTGAATGAAATGACAACGACTTTTGAGCGTATCAAAAACTATAATGTTTCTGTAAAAGAATTGAAAGATTCCATCATTTTTATCAGAAAATTAATTGCTGGAGGTAGCAATCATAGTTTTGGAATTCATGTGGCAAAACTAGCAGGAATGCCAAGTATGGTGATTCATAGAGCCAATAAAATATTGGCACAGTTAGAAAAAAACAACAAAAACGCCAATGTAAAAGAGGTCTTAAAACAGTCTCAACATCAAGAAATGCAATTGAGTTTTTTTCAATTAGATGACCCTTTACTTGAAAACATTCGCGAAGAAATTTTGGCAACAAATATCGATACTTTAACACCCATTGAAGCCTTGATGAAATTGAATGAAATCAAACGAATGTTGGTAAAAAAGTAAATTAGCTTACTCCTCTTTCTGGTATTTTTTTACTTGTAAAGTGTTTTATCAAATAAGAAATGGCACCAATAAAAGGGAAAAATAAAATAACTCCAGCCCAAATTAAAAAATGAAATCCTGTTTCATTTTTTGATGCAAGTACTAATGCGCTAACAACAGTTATAAGTAACAATGCTAAAAAAGTAATAATTTGAAAGGGGGAAATAAATAAAGTATGTATCATAGGAATTCTGTTTTTTTACAAACATAATAAAATACCACCAAAAAAGTCAACAAAAATTTCTTCTCATTGACTTCTCCCTAATTCAAAAACTAAAAATATTTTATAACGATCTATCTAGATTTAACAATTTGTTTGTTGAATTTATATAGCTGTTGTATACAGTTTCATTCTTCATAAGTTCGCTAAAACAATAGTTACCAGAATTTGCATTTCCAACGATTTTATCACCATTTTCAAGAGCTGTCAACTCACAATCTCTGGTTGTAGTTTCATAATCCAATGCAATCATCTCTTTATGAAATGGCACTGCTACGTTCTCTGAAGCCAATAAATTGTATTGGCCTGTTGATCTATCAATCATATAAACGCGAGCATTTACAGTATTAAATCCTCTTGATTTTTTTACCAAAGAAGATTCAACATAAAATAGAAAATCAGAATTTGGTCTACAAGTTAAATCTTGTTTAGATAGAATTTCTAAAGCGTTAATATTGTCGATATTTAATGTGGTTGTTGGCTTTTCAGATTTACTAAACGAAAGTATGCCAATTAGAAGTACAGCAATAAATGCTATGTTTTTTAGGGGTTTCATAATGTAGGGGTTTAATGATGCAGTAAATATACAAAAAAAAATTAATTTTTAAGTAGTTAAAAATCAAATAGTTAAAAAATCAGCAAAAAAGAAACGTAAATACATCTATTTAATTGATAATCAGTTTTTTAAAACAAACCACTCACTTTTGTTAGCATTAAAAATTTATGTTTTTCAAATATAATTACCCAACAAATACTAGTATCTTTGTACCCAAAATTATCAATTCTTTTAAAAATAGTCATTTATTTAAGAAACAATGAACACACCTTTTTTATTTATTAGTGGTCAAGAAATTTTTGTGATTTTACTTTTTGTAATCATGTTTTTTGGAGCAGATAAAATTCCTGAAATTGCTCGTGGTTTAGGAAAAGGAATGCGTCAAATAAAAGATGCAACTAACGATATTAAAAATGAAATCAACGAAAGTGCCAAAAACAATACAGTTACTACTGATGTTACAAAAAGTCTAAATGAAAATGTGACTGAAGTAAAAGATACTATTGAAGAAATTACAGGTCCTATTAAACGGAATATGTAACTTTTATTTCACCCTACTAATCGTCAAACCATCTCTTATTGGAAGCAATACAGTTTCCAATCTCTCATCAGAATTTAATAGTTTATTATAGCCCAACAGCGCTTTTGTATCTTCATCTTTTGGGTCTAATTCTTCCACAATTTTTCCACTCCAAAGTACATTATCAGATAAAATAATTCCTCCTGGATTCATCTTATCGATGATCAAATGAAAGTAATTTTCATAATTTACTTTGTCAGCATCAATAAAAACTAAGTCAAATTTTTCATCAATTGTTGGAATAATCTCCAATGCATTTCCTACTTTTTGAATAATTTGATCTCTAAATCCAGATTTTGAAAAATATTTATTTTGTAAAGTTTCTAGCTCTTCGTTTTTATCAATGGTAATTATTTTTCCATTTTTTGATAATCCTTCAGCAAAGCAAAGTGTTGCATAACCCGTAAAAGTACCTATTTCTAAAATTATTTTGGGTTGTATCAATTTCGAAATCATTGACAAAACACGGCCTTGAAATGCGCCACTCAACATTCTTGGATTCAATACTTTTTGCCAGGTTTCTTTGCTTAATTCCGCTAAAATTTTAGGCTCTTGTTGCGAATGATCCACAACATAATTTTCAATTTTTTCAGGTAAAAAATTCATGAAAACAAGATTATTTCTTTAAGAAAGTTCGCTTTTTAAATGCTCTAGTTGCTTTTTAATTTCTTCTTTTTCTTTGGCAGAAATGCAAATTGATTGTTTTTTACAATTAGTAGCTTTCGATTTGTAAAGTTTAGATAAAAAATTGTTTTGTTTTGAGTACAAAGCACAAACTTTACAAAATAAAAAGTGAAGTTTCAATTGAATTATTTCGAAAAAACTTGCTTCTTTATATTGACTTTTGTCGCAAATAGTAGTTGCTTCATCGCAACTTATAAAAAATTTATTCGCCATTTTTTACTTTTTAAACCAATTATCTTCCATGCATTTTCTTAGTTGTGTTCGAGCTCTATGAATCATAACCCATAAATTGGACGACGTAATGTCTAATTCCTTACAGATTTCCTCTGTTTCAAAATCCTGGATGGTTTTCATCGTAAAAACCATTGCGTATTTTTCTGGCAATTTGGAGATGCAATAATCCAACTGCTGTTTTAACTCTTCATTTTCGATTGATTTTTCAGTGGCATTATCCCAACTTTGAGGAACTCGTTCTTCAATCCAACTTCCTTCATTTTCACCATCTTCATAAAAGTTCATCTTTACTTCAGCTTTCCCTTTTGTGGAGTTTATTTTTCGATAATGATCAATGATTTTTCGTTTCAAAATAGATACTAACCAAGTTCTTTCTGAAGCTTTTCCTTCGAAGTTTTTGGCAGATTTTAATCCAGCAAAAAAAGTTTCTTGCACTAAATCTTTGGCTAAATCATAATTATTTACACGAGCGATTGCAAAGTTGAACAAGTAATCTGAATGCTTGTCAACCCAAAAATCAGGATATAAAATATGTTGTTGCTCTGCCATGTTTAAAAACAAAACCCAAATATAGGATATTTTTATTTCTGTAAGTAAGAACAATCATCTCTTCTTCTCATATCCACTATAAAAATAATTTCCCAAGTGCCATTGTTATTAAAAAGTTGGAAAGAATTGGCGCCACAATGACTAAAAGTATCGTTATAAAAAAACTCATAAGGTGTCCAAACGGAGGCTAAATTTCCATCAATTTTAATGTTGTAAGAAAGCAATTTTTCAAAGAATTTTTGAGTTGGTTTTTTAGCCGCAATTGCTTTTAAAAGTTGGTCTCTAGTTTCATCTTTCAATACATTTTTACCCTCTTTTGTAGTATTTGTTGTTTGAATTTTGATGTTTTTATGAAGCGTTTTTGAGACAATACTACTATCACCTTTGTGAAATCCATCAAAAAAAGTCTCGATTACATTTTTGATTAAAGCTTCTTCATTTTTCTCTTGAGAAGAAATTGTAAAACTGACAATAAATGCCGCCAATACTAACATAATTTTGTGCATAGTTGATTGATTTTGAATGTTTAAAGCTACCAATTTTTTAGTTTCCTGATTTAGAGTTAGATAAGATTAACGAAATATTAACTTGTTAAATATCTGCTGATATTTCATACTTTTACAGCTACTAAAAAATCTGAATATGTCTGTAGCAAAAAAACAGTATAAGCGAATTACTGTAAAATCTTTGGTAGAAATGAAAGCCAATGGCGAAAAAATTAGCATGCTTACTGCTTATGATTATACCATGGCAAAAATTTTAGATCATGCTGGTTTAGACGTGCTTTTAGTGGGAGATTCTGCATCGAATGTAATGGCGGGTCATGAAACAACATTGCCAATTACATTAGATCAAATGATTTATCACGCAAGTGGAGTAGTAAGAGCTATTGAAAGAAGTTTAGTTGTGGTTGATTTGCCTTTTGGAAGTTATCAATCTGACCCAAAAGAAGCCTTACGTTCTGCAATCAGAATTATGAAAGAAAGTGGTGGACACGCCATCAAATTAGAAGGAGGAAGTGAAATCAAAGAATCCATCAAACGCATTTTAAATGCAGGAATTCCGGTAATGGGACATTTAGGTTTAACACCACAATCCATATACAAATTTGGAACATACACTGTAAGAGCTAAAGAAGAAGAAGAAGCAGAAAAACTAATGGAAGATGCTTTATTGCTCGAAAGAATTGGCTGTTTTGCAATTGTTTTGGAGAAAGTTCCTGCAAAATTAGCTGAAAAAGTGGCGAAAGCATTAACAATTCCAGTTATTGGAATTGGTGCTGGAAATGGTGTTGATGGACAAGTTTTAGTTACACATGATATGATTGGAATGACGCACGAATTTCACCCACGATTTTTGCGTCGTTATTTGGATTTATATGCAGATATGACCAAAGCTTTTGAGCAATATGTAACTGATGTAAAAAGCAGTGATTTTCCGAATGAAAATGAACAGTACTAAAAGCCCATCCAAACCTTCCCAGAGGAAAGGAAAATGTTCAGTAAAAACTATTTATAGCAATGAGAATCATTCACTTAGATACAAATAACTCATTATTAATCAAACAATTAAATGAGTTGGGCTTTCAAAATGAAGAAGATTATACTTCTTCAAAAACTGATATTGAATCAAAAATTCATTTGTATGACGGAATTATTATCAGAAGTCGATTTTCGATTGATAAAACTTTTTTAGAAAAAGCAACGAAACTTAAATTTATTGGAAGAGTTGGAGCAGGTTTAGAAAATATTGATTGTGAATTTGCGTCATCAAAAAATATTCATCTCATTGCTGCCCCAGAAGGTAATAGAAATGCTGTTGGTGAACATGCCTTAGGGATGTTATTATCCCTTTTTAATAAGTTGAATAAAGCAAATTCTGAAGTAAAAAATGGAATTTGGCAACGTGAAAAAAATCGTGGAATTGAATTGGATGGAAAAACTGTTGGAATTATTGGTTATGGAAACATGGGGAAATCATTTGCAAAAAAACTAAAAGGTTTTGATGTAGAGGTAATTTGTTATGACATTAAGCCCAATGTTGGTGATGAAAATTGCAGACAAGTTTCCTTAGAAGAATTTCATGAAAAAGCCACAATTGTAAGTCTGCATACACCACAAACCTCAGATACAAAACAACTAATTAACTCAAATTTTATCAATAAATTTCAACATAACTTTTGGTTGTTAAATACTGCAAGAGGTTCTGCAGTAGTAACCTCTGATTTGGTAAAAGCATTAAAATCTGGAAAAATTTTAGGTGCAGGATTGGATGTGTTGGAATATGAAAAAACATCATTTGAAAACTTTTTTTCTGATGAAAACATCCCAGAAGCTTTTCAATATTTGATAGATGCTGATAATGTAATTTTAACGCCTCATATTGCAGGTTGGACAGTTGAAAGCCATGAAAAATTGGCACAAACTATTGTCGATAAAATCAAAAAAATATTTTTATAGTATTAATATTTAGTTA
>JANQTK010000137.1 GCA_030731695.1 Polaribacter sp. | reverse complement strand
ACATAAATCGCAATTCCTTCTTCAATTTCAGCAATATAAATAAATTCATCAGCAGAATGTGAACGTGTACTATCACCAGGTCCTAATTTTAACGATTGACAACTTAAAACAGACTGATCAGATAATGTTGGTGAACCATAGGTTTTTCTGCCCATCAAAATTCCCGCTTTTACCAAATCATGTTCCAAAGAAATAGAAGAGGAGTTGAGGCGTAAACTGCGAGGAGTAATTCTAGTACAGGGTGCCTTTTCTTGCAAAATAGCGGCAATTTCTTGATTAGAGTAGGCATCATTTACACGAACATCAATTACCAAATCAACATGCGCAGGAACCACATTGTGTTGCTTTCCAGCGTTTATTTGAGTAACGGTCATTTTTACATCTCCCAATGTAGGAGAGGTTTTTTCAAAGGTAAAATCTTTAAACCATTGCAACACATCAATCAATTTATAAATCGGATTGTCATTATTTGGATGTGCTGCATGACTAGCTGATCCTTCTACAACCGCATCAAAAACAACCAAACCTTTTTCGGCTATTGCCAAATCCATTAAGGTAGGTTCGCCAACAATGGCAACATCAATTTTTGGAATGATGGATAACATGCTGTTCAAACCGTTTTCACCACTACTTTCTTCTTCAGCAGAGGCAACAATTACCAAATTATATTTTAAATTTTCCTGATGATAAAAATAGGTAAAAGTGGCTATCAATGATACCAAACAACCTCCAGCATCATTGCTTCCCAAACCAAATAATTTTCCGTCTTCAACAATGGCTTCAAACGGGTTTTTTGTATAAGCTGAATTTGGTTTTACAGTATCGTGATGTGAATTTAATAATAAAGTAGGTTTGCTTTCATCAAAAAATTGATTGATTGCCCAAATGTTATTTTTGGTTCTTTGAAACGGAATTTCAAACTGTTTGAACCAATTTTCAATTAAAAGAGCGGTTTTGTCTTCTTCTGATGAAAAAGACGGAGTTTCAATCAACTTTTTTAAAAGCGAAATGGCTTCGTTTGTAAGTTTT
>JANQTK010000136.1 GCA_030731695.1 Polaribacter sp. | reverse complement strand
TTTTTCATCTGTATAAAAATCAAACCAATTCGAATTTTTTGGAAAATATATTTCTTTTGATTTGATACTATCTTTTAAAATTGGTGTGATTAAAAAATCATTTCCCCAATAATAAGAAGTGGAATTTGTCAACAAATTATCCGAATTTTCTTCAAAGAAAATTGGTCGCATTAATGGCATTGCTTTTTGGTTATTTTCGAAAGCCAAATGGTAATTGTATGGTAATAATTGGTAACGCAATTCAATAGCTTTTTTTGCTAATTTTTTAGCTCTTTCACTTCTAAAAACAGGTTCACTTGGCACATCTTCTTGAGCATGTGGTCTAAAAATAGGTTGAAAAACACCATATTGCAACCAACGTGTGTATAAATTATCATCTAAATTAGCGCCTGCAAATCCACCCAAATCTGAATGCATATATCCCAAACCTTGCATACCCATTTGTAGTGCAATTTCTGGTTGCGACTGCAAACCTCCCCAAGTTCTATTCACATCTCCAGACCAAGGAATCATTCCAAATCGTTGAGAACCAGCATATCCTGCACGCATCAAAATAAAGGGACGTTCGTTTGGAAACTCTTTTTGATATCCTTCAAAAATTAGTCTTGCCCAATCATGACCATAAATATTGTGAATTTCATCGGCTTTTGCAGTGTTAAATTGTACCCAAGAAGGCAACACTTCAGGTTCACCTAAATCGCCCCAAAGTCCTTTTACGCCTAGATTTAAAATATCTTTATAAATATTCCAAAACCAAGATTTTCCTTCATTTTTATAAATATCAACAATTCCAGTGTTGCCAAAATAAAAATCATATTTTGCAGGATTTCCAACAGAATCTTTTGCCAAAACATCTTTTTCAACAGCTTCATTCCACTTTTTTGAGGTCGTTAAAATAAATGGTTCTGTAATCAACACTGTTTTTACGCCTTTATCTTTCAAACGCGAAACCATGCCTTTCATATCAGGAAAAGAATCTGTATCTACTTCTAAATTTCCCATAGTTCCTTGCACAGTTTTTCCAAACCAATACAAATCTAAAATTATGGCATCAACAGGAATGTTTTCTTCTTTGAATTTAGCAATTGTTTGTTCGGTTTCTTGTTGCGAATGATAGCCAAATCTGCTGGAAAAATTACCTAAAACCCATCTTGGAGGCAAAGGTTGCTTGCCTGTTAAATGTGTATAATTATCAATTAAATTTTTCCAAGAATCCCCTACAACAATTTGGTAGGTTTTACGTCCAGAAATGGTTTCATAGGTTAAAGAATTTTCTTTATTACTGTCTAAATCCAAATATCCAATAGCAGGATTGTCAAAATGAATCAGGTATTTTTTGGAAGAAATTACCACTGGAATTGTAAAATTCATGAGCTCAGCATGTGTTTCATAACCATACTGCGCTCTGTTGTACAAAGGCAAGCGATTGCCACGTCTGTTCATTCCTAAAGCTCTTGCTCCTGCTCCATATAAAACCTCATCTGAAGTTAAATTAAACTCAATTTTCTCAGTTTCATCAGCAACAATATTTCCTTTTACAAAATCTAAAGGAATGTGTTTTGACTTAAAATAGCCTTTTTTTTCTGAGGTAATTTCTTCACCTTTATAAAAATAAGCAATTTTAAAAGGCTTTTTTTGGATGTTTACTGAAATACCTTTTGATAAAAATTTGATAGCATTTAAGGATTCATTGAATTGAACATCTACTTCATTAGTTTTTAAAACAACAGCATGAGAATTGTCTATAAACTTCTCATTTTTAGGTAAAAATGTAGTTTCAATGATGTTCGCATTGTAAAATTTAATGAGGTAAGAACCATCATTTACAGAGATTTTAAGTACATTGTCTTGAAAATTCGCACTGATAAAAGTTCGATTTTCATTTTGAGAAAATGTATTAAATTGAGTTGTAAGTAGTAAAAAAAGAAAAAAATACTTTTTCATTATTCTATTTTTTTACCAACAAGATTTTCAAAATTTTGCTGGATATTTATATTATTTTTTTAATAAAAAAGTCAGTGGAATTTGAATTCTGTTTTGCCAAGACTTTTCTGAATGATCCGTATTTGGAAAATGGATATTTCTGAAATTTTCGATTGAATATCCTTTACTCATGTAAATTGAATCGACAGTTGGAGCATACTGTGGATAATGACGATCTAATGTTTGATCTCCATAATCAAAATACAATTTGTGCGTTTTTGCATCTGGAACATTTGCAGCTACATAACTAAAAATTGCATCTGGAAAAGGATTGTTTTCTTGAGCCATTGCTCCAACCCAATGTGTTGAAATACAAGCAGCTCCCTGAAAAATAGCTGGATATTCTGAAATTGCATACATAGACATCAAACCGCCCATTGAAGATCCTGCAACAAAGGTGTTTTCTTTGTTTGTGTAAACAGAAAATGTAGCATCAATATACGGTTTTAATTCTTTTACAATAAATTTTAGATATTCATCTCCCTTAAAATCAGTAGAAATATTATTTTCTTGAGCTTTTTTAATAACTTCATTTTTTGAATCTACTTCCATAAAATCCATTGCTTTTTCAGGAAATAAATCGTTCCAGCGAATGGCAGAAATATTATGAACACCCACTACAATAAAATCTTTAGTAATTTTTTGTTCCATTAAATCGGTAGCAGCCTCGTCAATTCTCCATTCTTGTTTGTTCCAAGTTGTGGTGGAATCAAACAACATTTGTCCATCATGCATGTATAAAACTGCATATTTTTTTTCATCGGAATAGTTTTTTGGCAGCCAAATATCTACTGGTCTTGGTGTGATGTTTTTAGATGGAAACGTATCAATTCTGAGCAATTTTCCTGAAGATAAAACGGCACTTTCTAGTTGATACGATTTGATGTTGGAAAAGGTATTTTTAGATTGTTGAGCGCATGAGATTACTATTAAAAAAAGTGTTCCAAAAAAAAAGATTTTCTTCATAATTACTATTTTGTGGTTAAAATAAGACTTCCTTTTTCAGTTAGTTGCAAAGTTTGATTCCAAGTGAAATTTTCTCCAGTAAAAATGTTTTTTAGTGTTTTTCCTTGCAATCCCACTTCTTTAAAACGATTCAAATCAATTGAAATAGGTTTGTCATTTTTATTGATGATATGAACAATTGTTTCATCATCTTTAATTCTAAAAAGAAAATATGTTCCGTTTTCTGGAGCAAAATGCAGCGTTTTTCCTTCATGAATTGCTTTGCTGCCTTTTCTAAAATTCAATACTTTTTTTAAGAAAAGTTGCATGTCTGTTTGCTCATTTGTAAGCCCTTCACCCGAAAATGCATTGATTTTATCACCTTTCCATCCACCAGGAAAATCAGTACGAATTAAACCATGATCACCAGGTTTTGCAAAATCGTTCATCAAAATTTCTGTTCCGTAATAAATTTGAGGAATTCTTGGTAAGGTTAATAAATAACTCAACGCCATTTTAGTATTGACAATATCCCCTTTTAATTGCGTAAAAATTCGACTCATATCATGATTATCAGGAAAAATCATAATATCTTTAGGAGAGGCATAATGAAAATCATTCGCCAAACCTTCATAGATTTTTGTCAAGCCAGTATCCCAAGATTCGTTTTCATTAAAAGCTTGTACAATATTATTTTGCATGGCAAAATCCATGGTTGATGTTAAATTCGACTCATAACCATCTTTATTTCTTGCGCCTTTTTGCCAATAACCAATCAATAATGGATTGTAACTCCATTCTTCTCCAACAATCGAAAAATTGGGATATTCGTTCATGATTGCGCCAGCCCAATTGCTCATAAATTGCTTGTCAGGATAAGGATAGGTATCTTGTCTGATGCCTCCTAAACCTAATGTTTCTATCCACCAAATACTATTTTGAATGATGTATTTTGCCATGAATGGATTTCGTTGATTTAAATCGGGCATTGTATCTACAAACCAACCTTCGTTATTGCCACTTTTATCAGCTTCAGCAGCATACAAATCTTGATTTGTTGTACGTCTGTGGTTAGAAACTTTTACAGTTTCATTGTTCCAATTTTCTTTGTTTTTTTCATAATACGCTTGATTATTTACCCAATCATTAAATGGCAAATCTTTCATCCACCAATGTTCAAGACCACAATGATTTGCTACTTGATCCATAATCAATTTCATGTCTTTTTTACGCAATTCTTCTGCCAATTCTTTGTATTCCTCAAGTGTTCCAAAACGAGGATCCACTTGATAAAAATCAGTCATTGCATACCCATGATAAGAGCCTCTATACATATCATTCGTTAAAACTGGAGTTGGCCAAACTGCTGTAAAACCCAAATCAGCAATGTAATCTATGTGATTTGTAATTCCTTTGATATCTCCCCCATGACGTGCATAATCATCTTTTCTGTTGATGGTTTTTTCGTTTAAATTTTCGTTGATATCATTGCTTTCATCTGCATTTGCAAAACGATCTGGAGTAATTAAATAAATAGCATCAGCACTATTAAAACCTACGAATTTTTCAGAAGATTTTTGTCTTTCTTTCAATTCATAGGTATGCGTTTTGGTAGTTCCGTCATCAAAAGTGAAAAGGATATCAAATTTGCCTGATTTTGTGTTTTCGCCAATTTCTAAATCAATAAATAAGTAATTATTACTTTTTGCTTGATGCACTTTTTGAATGCTTACGCCTTCATAAGAAATTGTTGGATTTGAACTTCCAATATTTGCTTCTTTTACTAATAATTGTAAAGATGAATCTTCGAAATCTACCCACCAATTTGGTGGTTCAACACGTTCTAAAAATGTATTTGAAACTTCTTTTATTTCGGAATTCATAGATTCTTTATTTGAATTATTACAAGCAATAAATACGCTAAAAATAAGTAGCAAAAAACAATTTTTCATGAAATTCGATTTTATTTAAATCAAGAACAGTGACTTCTATGATTTTAAATTACTAAATACTAAACAGTTACCAAATTATTTGGTGTTACTCTTATTGGTTTTTCATTAACCAAAATTGTTACCTCTTCATTTCCATCAACTGTAAAATGAGTGCCATTTTGTTGCACATTGATTTTTACAATGGTATTTCTAAAATTCACTTTAAATGAATACGAATTCCATTGTTTTGGGATTTTTGGTTCAAAAGAAAGCATGTTATTTTTGATTCTCATTCC
>JANQTK010000135.1 GCA_030731695.1 Polaribacter sp. | reverse complement strand
ACACATAACCAAGCCCAACCTGAACCAAATTGAGTTGCAGCAGCTTTTGAGAAAGCATCAATAAAAGCATCTTTTGAACCAAATTCAGCTTCAATAGCATCTTTTAATTCGCCAGATAAATACCCTCTGTCTTCAGGATTTAGTACTGTCCAAAACAAATTATGATTGTAAAAACCACCACCATTGTTTCTAACGGCACCATTACTCATGTCTAAATTAGCTAAAATATCTTCAATAGATTTTCCTTCTAAATCAGTTCCTGCAAGTGCGTTATTTAAGTTGTTTGTATATCCTTGGTGATGTTTTGAATGGTGAATTTCCATCGTTTTTGCATCAATATTTGGTTCTAATGCGTCATAAGCATATCCTAATTCTGGTAATTGAAAAGCCATATTTATATTTTTTTTAAAGTTAATATATTTTTGAAAGTGTAAATTTAACCATTATATAAGGGTTTTCCAAGAAGTTTCTGTCTTGATATCTTATAACTGCATAGAAAGTGTTTATTCTCCAAATTCACGCATAAACTCTTCAACTTTTTCTACCATTTTTTTACTTCCACAAACAAAAGGCACTCTTTGATGCAGTGTTGTTGGCTCTACATCCAAAGTTCTTGTATAGCCATCAGAAGATTTTCCATTGGCTTGTTCTGCTAAAAAAGCCATGGGATTGCATTCATATAACAATCTCAATTTCCCATCTGGATTTCTAGAACCTTTTGGATACATATAGATGCCGCCTTTGATCATATTTCTATGAAAATCAGACACTAATGAACCTATATATCTACTTGTATAAGGCCTGTCTCCTTCTTCTTCTTGACAATATTTGATGTATTTTTTAATCCCTAAAGGAAAATCTAAATAATTACCTTCGTTTACAGAATAGATAGTTCCTGTTTCTGGAAAAGTCATGTTAGGATGTGATAAATAAAAAGAGCCAATTGCAGGATTCAACGTAAATCCATTTACACCATGACCCGTTGTATAAACCAACATTGTTGAGGTTCCATACACAATATATCCAGCAGCCACTTGCTCACTTCCTTTTTGTAGAAAATCTTCAATCGTTACTGGCGTTCCAACAGGCGTTACCCGTCTGTAAATAGAAAAAATAGTTCCTACAGAAACATTTACATCAATATTTGAGGAACCATCTAAAGGATCAATCAATACTACATATTTATTTTGATGATTTTCATCTTGGCTATTAATCGAAATAAAATCGTCTTCTTCTTCACTGGCAATTCCACAAACAATATTTCTTTTTGTTAAGGTTTGGATAAATATTTCATTGGCATATACATCTAATTTTTGTTGATTTTCTCCTTGAATATTTACGTCTCCTGCAGCTCCCAAAATATCAACTAAACCAGCCTTATTTACCTCATGATTCACCACTTTTGCAGCCAATCTGAGTGAGTTTAACAATCGAGAAAGTTCACCTGATGTATATCTAAATGAAGATTGATTTTCAATAATAAATTCTCCTAACGTTTGGTGTTTTGTTGACATGCAGTATTTTTTCGGTTAATACTGCAAAGATGCAGCCTTTTTTGATTAACTACAACGATTTAGTGCTGTTTTTACATCATTTTTAAAGAAAGATACATTTTATAAAAATTCAACATAATAGGGTATTTTGTCAAAAAATTTCTGAAAATTTTCGTCCGATTGAAAATGATTTACATTTGCTAAAAATTTATAAAAATGAGTTTTACAATCAGACAAGGACAACCAAAAGATGTGCAAGCTATTTTAGACTTGATTATTGAATTGGCTGTTTTTGAAAAAGAACCCAATGCTGTTGAAATTACCAAAGAAGATTTATTAAAAGATGGATTTTCTGAAAACCCAAAATTTCGACTTTTTGTAGCCGAAGAAGAAAATATCATCATTGGAATGGCGCTTTTTTACGAACGATATTCTACATGGAAAGGAAAAACAATTCATTTAGAAGACTTGATTGTCACTCAACAAAAAAGAGCTCTTGGTGTTGGGAAAGCTTTGTACACAGCTGTATTAAAATATGCATATGACCATAATTTTAACAGAGTTGCTTGGGAAGTATTGGATTGGAATACCAATGCCATTGAATTTTATAAAAGTACAGGCGCCACGTATTTAAGTGGTTGGCATGTAGTTCAAATGAACAAAGAAAATTTAGCAAAATTTATTCAAAAATAACGGATAATGAAAATATTTAAGTTTGGAGGTGCATCCGTAAAAGATGCTGAAGGTGTAAAAAATGTAGCGAAAATTATTCAATCTGAGGGGAATTCAGACACACTTGTGGTGATTTCTGCCATGGGAAAAATTACCAATGCTTTTGAAGAAGTCGTAGATGCCTATTATCAAAAATCAGATGAATTGCCAATAAAACTAAATTTTATTGAGGAATATCACAAAAATATTATGAATGCTCTTTTTGATAAAGGTGATGCCGTTTATCAAGAAATCGACATTCTTTTTGGTGAATTGGGTTGGTTTTTGGCGAGAAATACATCACAAAGATATAATTATGTGTATGATCAAATTATTTGTTTTGGTGAGTTGTTATCAACCAAAATTGTGAGTGCGTATATTGCGAAATTAGGCATTAAAAATACGTGGTTTGATGTAAGAAATTTTATCAAAACAGATAGTAATTATAGAGATGCCAAAGTAGATTGGAAATTGACGGAAGACATCATCACCAAAAAAGTAGATACTTCTCAACTAAATATTACCCAAGGTTTTTTAGCAGGAAATGACACTGAAAATACTACAACTTTAGGAAGAGAAGGTTCAGATTATACAGCAGGAATTTTTGCCTATTGTTTAAATGCAGAAAGTGTTACTATTTGGAAAGATGTTGAAGGAGTATTAAATGCAGACCCAAGAGTTTTTGAAGAAACAACTTTATTGAGTCAGATTTCGTATGAAGAAGCAATTGAAATGGCGTTTTATGGAGCCTCTGTAATTCACCCAAAAACCCTGCAACCACTTCAAAAAAAGGAAATTCCGTTGTTGGTGCGTTCTTTTATCAATCCAAAAGAGCCTGGAACTAGAGTGTCTAAAGGAGCACTTTTAGAACCCTACATTCCTTGTTTTATAGTAAAGAAAAATCAAATTTTGGTTTCCATCTCTGCTTTAGATTTTTCGTTTATGGTTGAAAATAACATCAGTTTTATTTTTCAAAAACTGCATGAATATCAATTGAAAGTAAATTTAATTCAAAATTCAGCCATCAGTTTTTCAGTTTGTGTGGATAATAAATTCAATAAGTTTGATGACTTTTTTCAAGATTTGAAAAACGAATTCAAAATGGAAGTTCAAAAAGAAGTTGATCTTTTTACAGTGCGTCATTTTGATGACAAAGCCATCAAAACCATTGAAGAAAAAGGAGCTTCGTTATTGACACAAGTAAACAAAGAAACGCTTCAAATGGTTGTAAAAGCGATTTAAAAATCGCTTGTTTTGTATTTTTTTGTATGTTTGTAGCTAGTCTCATCAAAAGGTATGGCATTAGTAACATCTAAAGAAATTGCAACAGTAATTGGTCTTGACAAATTTGGTTTTATAGGAACTTTTGTTGGCTGGCTTTTAATCAGAGTTCTACGAATTTCTTATATCAATAAAATATACAAAAACAACAAAAAAAAGGAAGGATTACACTTTTTAAACGGTGTTTTGAACGACTGTAATATTGTTTTTCAAATTCCTGAGGAAGATTTAAAGAGAATCCCAAAAGAGGGTGCTTTTATTACAGTTTCCAATCATCCCTTAGGCGGTATTGACGGTGTTTTGTTACTAAAATTATTAATAGAAAAAAGAGCTGATTACAAAATCATCGGTAATTTTTTATTACACAGAATAGAGCCTTTACAGCCTTATGTAATGCCTGTAAATCCTTTTGAGAATAGAAAGGATGTAAAATCTAGTGTTACAGGTATCAAAAATGCGTTGTTGCATTTGCAAGAAGGAAAACCATTGGGAATTTTTCCAGCAGGAGAAGTTTCTACCTATAAAGACGGAAAATTAAAAGTTGATAAACCGTGGGAAGAATCAGCTGTAAGGCTTATCAAAAAAGCAGCAGTTCCTGTGATTCCTATTTATTTTCATGCAAAAAACAGTCGTCTTTTTTATTTTTTATCTAAAATTAGTGACACCTTACGAACTGCAAAATTACCTTCGGAAGTAATTTCTCAAAACGGAAAGGTTATTAGAGTTCGAATTGGAAAACCTATTTCTGTGGATGATCAAAAAGAATTTACAGAAATTCCCGCTTTTTCTGAATTTCTCAGAAAGAAAACATACATGTTAGCGAATCCTTTTGAGAAAGCGCACAAGCTAATTTCAACTCAAAATATCAAAATAAAAAAACCTGCTAAAAAAATAGCTTCTCAGAAAAACCCAGATTTATTCATCAAAGAAGTGAATGATTTGCGCGAAAAAGAAGGAAGATTGCTAGAAAGTAAAAATTACGAAGTGTTTTTTGCAAACGCAAAAGACATCACCAATTTATTGCATGAAATTGGTCGTTTGCGCGAAATTACCTTCAGAGATGTTGGTGAAGGAACCAATAATGCTATTGATTTAGACAAATACGATAAGTATTATTATCACCTGTTTTTGTGGGATAGAGAGGCAAATTGTTTGGCTGGTGCCTACAGAATGGGTTTAGGAAGTGAGATTTTTAAAAAATATGGTATCAATGGTTTTTATGTACAAACTTTATTCAGAATAGAACCAGAATTATACCAAATGATGGAAAACACCATTGAAATGGGACGCGCTTTCATCATCAAAGAATATCAGCAAAAACCAATGCCTTTATTTTTATTGTGGAAAGGAATTGTGCACGTAACATTGCGTTATCCTGAGCATAAATATTTATTAGGTGGCGTTTCTATTAGCAATCAATTTTCTGATTTTTCAAAATCATTGATGATTGAGTTTATGAAATCGCATTATTACGATCCGTATATTGCTCAATATATTCAACCCAAAAAGGAATATAAAGTAAAATTAAAAGATGCTGATAAAGATTTTGTTTTTGATGCAACAAAGGCGGATTTGCAAAAATTTGACAAAATTATTGATGAAATTGAACCTGGAGCATTGCGAATTCCGGTGTTGATTAAAAAATATGTAAAACAAAATGCACGTTTAGTTGCTTTTAATGTTGATCCAAAATTTAACAATG
>JANQTK010000134.1 GCA_030731695.1 Polaribacter sp. | reverse complement strand
ATGATGGACAACATGCTGTTCAAACCATTTTCGCCACTACTTTCCTCTTCAGCAGAAGCAACAATTACCAAATTGTATTTTAAATTTTCGTGATGATAAAAATAAGTAAAAGTGGCTATTAATGACACCAAACAACCTCCAGCATCATTGCTTCCCAAACCATACAATTTTCCGTCTTCAACAATGGCTTCAAATGGATTTTTAGTGTACGCTGAATTTGGTTTTACAGTATCATGATGTGAATTTAATAATAACGTAGGTTTGCTTTCATCAAAATAGTTGTTGTTTGCCCAAATGTTGTTTTTGGATCTTTGAAACGGAATTTCAAACTGCTTGAACCAATGTTCAATTAAAAGAGCGGTTTTGTCTTCTTCGGATGAAAAAGACGGAGTTTCAATCAACTTTTTTAAAAGCGTTATGGCTTCGTTTGTAAGTTTTTTGAGTTCCATTTATAGTGTTATTTTTGTGAAATGATTGTTTTCTTTTGTCAATATATTGGTGTTTCCCATAAAAACGGCATGAACACCATTTTTTAAGGCATCAAAGCAATTTTCTAGTTTGGGGAGCATTCCATCTGAAATAATTCCAGCAGCTAATAACTCTTTATAACTCTCTGAATTTATTTGTGTAATCACTGAGTTTTTATCATCAATGTTTTCTAAAACCCCATTCAATTCGAAACAATAATAAATAGAAGTTTCGTAATTTTTACTCATTCCAATGGCAATTTGACTTGTAATGGTATCCGCATTGGTATTTAACAATTGTCCTTTTCCATCATGGGTAATGGCACAAAAAACAGGTGTAAAATTGGCACTTATCAACACATCAATAGCTTGGTTATCCACATTTTTTACATCACCTACAAAACCATAATCGATCTCTTTTACAGGGCGTTTTTCAGAAAGAATACTATTGCCATCTGCACCAGACAAACCAATGGCATTGGTGTGTAATGCTTGCAATTTGGCAACCATATTTTTGTTTACCAAACCACCATACACCATGGTAATGACTTCTAAAGTAGCAGTATCTGTAATACGTCTTCCATTGATTAAGGTTGATTCAATTCCTAATTTATGAGCCATTTGTGTCGCTTTTTTGCCACCTCCATGAACCAATATTTTCTTTCCTTTGATGTTTGAAAATAACTGCAAAAAATCATTCAAAGCAGTTTCATCTTCAATAATATTTCCGCCTATTTTTACAATTGATAATTTTTTCATAAGTGCTGAACTTGTTTCAGTATCTTTTCTTATCCTGCAAGGTTTTTTTAACCTTGTAGGTATGTATTTTATTTAATAGTTTTATTAATAAACCTACAAGGTTTTTGAAACCTTGTAGGTTAAACTAATTATTTTAAGTTTTCTACTATTTTTTTCAACACCAATTGTGCCGCAAACGTTCTGTTATTGGCTTGCTGAATAACCAACGAATTTTCGGAATCTAACACAGCATCTTCTACCACCACATTTCTTCTTACAGGCAAACAATGCATAAATTTTGCGTTGCCTATTTTATCTCTGGTGACCATCCAATCCAAATCTGTTTTTAAAATTTGTCCATATGTGTCATACGAACTCCAATTTTTAGCATATATAAAATCTGCATCTTTAAAAGCTTCAGTTTGGTTATGAGTTACATGGGAATCCTTTGTAATATTTTTACTCAAATTGTAACCTTCAGGATTTGTGATGACAAAATCAACGTCCATTTTTTGCATGGCTTCTACAAAACTATTTGCCACTGCATGCGGCAATGCTTTTACGTGAGGAGCCCATGTTAAAACGACTTTAGGTCTTTTTTTGGTCGAATTTTCAGCAATCGTAATGGCATCAGTCAAACCTTGCAAAGGATGGCCTGTAGCACTTTCCATGTTTACAATTGGTACCGTTGCAAACTGTAAAAAGGAATTTAAAACTTGTTCGCGTTCGTCTTTTTCTTTGTCCTTTAATGTTGGAAAAGCTCTCACAGCAATGACATCGCAATATTGAGAAACCACAGCTGCAGCTTCTTTGATATGCTCAGCAGTGGTGCCATTCATGATGCTTCCATCTTCGAATTCAATTCCCCAAGCATCTTCAGAAACATTCATTACAATCGTGTGCATGCCTAAATTCAACGCTGCTTTTTGGGTGCTTAAACGCGTGCGTAAACTCGAGTTGAAAAACAATAAACCAAGCGTTTTGTGTTTTCCTAGTTTTTTATTTTTTAAAGGATTTTCTTTAATTTTTTTTGCTTCTTCAATCCAAGCATAAATATCAGAAATGTCTTGAATAGACGTGTAATGTTTCATTATAATTCACTTTTTAAAGCGTTCATAAACGAATCAATATGTTTTTTTTGAATGGTTAACGGAGGTAGAACTCTGATAACATATTGATTTTTAGCATTTCCAGTAAAAATATGATGCGTATTGATGAGTTTCTTTCTGAGTTCAGCAATCGGAAAATCAAATTCCAATCCCAACATCAATCCACGACCTTTGATTCTTTTTACTTGTGGAATTTCTTGCGCTTTTTCAATGAAATATTGTGACATATTTCTCGCATTTTCCATCAATTTTTCTTCTTCAATTACATTTAAAACAGTCAATGCAGCAGCACAAGCCAGGTGATTTCCACCAAAAGTAGTTCCTAACAATCCAAAAGAAGCTTTGATGTTATGATGAATTAAAATGCCACCAACAGGAAAACCATTTCCCATTCCTTTTGCAATGGAAATAATATCCGGCGTTACCTTGTATTTTTGATATGCAAAAAAGTTGCCTGTTCTTCCAAATCCTGATTGAACTTCATCAGCAATAAAACATGCTTGGTATTTTTTACAAAGTGCATCAATGCCTTCATAAAATTCAGTGGTGCTTTCGTCCAAACCGCCAACACCTTGAATGCATTCAATAATCACAGCACACACATCATTTTTTTGCAATGCCTTTTCTAACGCAACTAAATCACCCAAAGGCAAAATTTCTACTTCTTGTTGTGCGTTTAAAGGCGCAATGATTTTAGCATCATCAGTAGCAACTACAGCTGCTGAAGTTCGTCCATGAAAACTGTTTTTAAAAGCAATAATTTTCTTTTTATTGGTGTGAAAAGAGGCTAATTTCAATGCATTTTCATTGGCTTCAGCTCCAGAATTGCATAGAAACAAATCGTAATCAATACAACAAGAAAGTTGTCCTAATTTTTCTGATAAAGCTTGTTGTAATGGGTTTTGGATAGAATTGCTATAAAATCCCAAATTTGCAACTTGATTGCTGATCGCTTCTACATATTTTGGATGCGAATGGCCAATAGAAATTACTGCATGACCACCATATAAATCCAAATATTCAACACCTTTGTCATCATACACATACACATCTTTTGCCTTTACAGGAGTGATGTCGAACAAAGGATATACATTAAACAAACTCATAGTTGTTCTTTTTTTATGACGTTAATTTTATTGAAAGATGCCACCATTCCGTGAATCAAAGACGAGCTCAATCCTTTGTGTTCCATTTCATTCAAACCTTCTATGGTACAGCCTTTTGGCGTAGTTACTTTGTCAATTTCTTCTTCTGGGTGATTGCCATTTGAAATTAATAAATTGGCAGCACCATCACAGGTGAACATGGCCAATTCTTGTGCTTCTTTAGCATCAAAACCTAACTGAATAGCTGCTTGTGTGGTTGCTCTAATGAGTCGCATCCAAAAAGCAATGCCGCTTGCACAAACAACAGTAGCTGCTTGCATTTGCGCTTCAGGAATTGTCATAGAATGCCCTAATCTATTAAAAATAGCTTCCGCAATTTTAATTCGTTGTTTTCCAATTTCGTTACTACACAAACAAGTCATGGATTTACCAACTGCAATGGCAGTATTTGGCATCGCTCTTATGATAAATGTGTCATTTCCAGTAATTTCTTCAACTCTTCGAATACTGAATCCTGTAATTGTTGAAATAAGAACATGTTTACTTGTTAAAAATGGTTTTATTTCTTTCAGAATTTTCTCAAAATGAGCAGGTTGCACAGCAAAAATAAGAATATCAGACTGTTGAATTGCCTCTGTATTATTCGATGTCAAAAAAACATTTTTGTATCCTTCAAATTCTGAGATTGAATCTAAATTTCTTTTGGTAAGATATAAAGAAGTGATGGCATTATTGATAATCAATCCTTTTGCGATTGATTTCCCTAAATTTCCTGTACCTATAATGGCTATTTTCATGGGTGTTTTTTTAAAAATAATTGGCTTTGCTGTGTATTCCTAGAGTTTCTTCAAAACCAAACATCAAATTCATGTTTTGAATTGCTTGGCCTGAAGCGCCTTTTAATAAATTATCTATAATACTTGTAATCAATAATTTATCATTTTGTTTTGACAAATGCAATAAACATTTATTGGTATTCACTACTTGTTTTAAATGCAATTCATTGTCAGAAATAAACGTAAAAGCGGCCTCTTTATAATAGGATTGATACATTTCTTTAGCGTCAGCAATGCTTCCTGTAAACTTTGTATAAATGGTTGCAAAAATTCCTCTTGAGAAATTTCCTCTATTGGGAATAAAATTGATTTCTGACGAAAATTCAGGTTGTAAGTTTTGTACAGTTTGATTGATTTCATCTAGATGTTGGTGAGAAAAAGCTTTGTAATGCGAAAAATTATTGTCTCTCCAAGGAAAATGCGAAGTTGCTGAAACAGCAGTTCCTGCGCCTGTAGCACCTGTCACTGCATGAATGTGAACATCATCAAACAATAATTGATTTGCTGCCAATGGCAGAATCGCCAATTGCAAAGCAGTTGCAAAACAACCTGGATTTGCAATGTATTTGGCCGATTTTATTTGTTCTTTTTGCAATTCAGGCAAACCATATACAAAGTCTTTTCCGTTGAAACTGTGGTTTGATTCCAATCTGAAATCATTGCTTAAATCAATAATTTTAGTGTTCTCTGAAAATGAATTTTCTTCTAAAAATTTCATTGAATTTCCATGACCTAAACATAAAAATAAGACATCAACATCCGCATTGATACTATCTATAAACTTTAATTCAGTGTCACCAAACAAATCTTGATGTACATCATAAATTTTATTTCCGGCATTGGAAGTACTGTATACAAAGTTGATTTCTGCTTTTGGATGATGCAATAATAATCTGATCAATTCGCCAGCAGTATATCCTGCACCACCAATAATTCCT
>JANQTK010000133.1 GCA_030731695.1 Polaribacter sp. | reverse complement strand
AAAGAATGTAAAGGCATTTGTTGTGATGAAGAAGCTGTTGAATCCTATAATGTAAGAGTTCAAGAAGCGATAAAATCAGTTGGAATTGGTGCAGAAAATTTGGTCATCAAAGAACCAGGAAGAACAGAAAATGAAGTTGGTTTTGCCTTAATTTTAGACGGAATTTACAAAGGGTTTGGATATGTAGAAACTTATCAGTCTGAACAATTAACAAACCCAGAAGATTATCAATTTTTTGTAACTCCACAAAAAGACAATAGAGATATTCAACGTATTTTAGCTTCGTATTTAAGAAAACAAAAAGAAGTTACTAACTTGTAAATAAAACTATTATTTATTAAAAAATAAACCTCGCCACATTTGACGAGGCTTTATTTTATAATTATTACTCTTTAATAATTTTTTTAACAACTTTCCCCACTTTTGAGTTAATGACTAAAAAATAAACACCAGAAGACAAATTTTTTGTATCTATTTTATTTGATTTTGTTTGTTTTTGCAGTACAACTTTTCCTGTTAGATTATACATTTGAAAGCCTTCAATTTCAAAGGTAGAATTTACAGTTAAATTGTCTTTAAAAGAGTTTGGAAAAACTGTAAATTGATTCGAAAAATCTTGAATACCTAACGTATTATCTATTGTAAACGCTGCCATTGCATTTATACTCCAAATATCTGCTGTGTTTTTAGCTCTTATAAATAACAAATGACTCCCTTCAGTTAAGCTACTAACGTCTATATCAAATATGTTTTCTAATGACGGATTTGCAGGTACAGTTAAAGCAATACCATTACTTAATCCAGGGTCTGTATCAAAAAAATACTCCATATTGCTAATAGTAGCATTATTTGATAAGGCTGCTGCTGTAACAAAAAATACACGTCTATCATACAAACTCCATGTATTTGCTTCGTTTTTAACGCGAATATAAAGCGTATGAAAACCCTCTGTTAAATTACCAATAGGTATGCTAAAATTATCATCTATACTTGCGTCAGATGAAATAGCTAGTACTGTTGCATTACCAATTCCTGGGTCTGTATCAAAATAATACTCAGCTGATGCTAAATTAGAAATGCTTGCTTCTGAAGGTTTTACAACGTAAAACACACGTCTATCATACAAACCCCAAATATTGGCATCATCTTTTGCACGCATATACAAAGTATGAAAACCTTCTGTTAAATTACCAATAGGTATGGTAAAATTAGAATCAATTGTTGCATTTGCATTTACAGTTAAGGTAGTTGCACCACCAATACCTGGGTCTGCATCAAAATAATACTCTATACTGCTAATGTTTTGTTGGGCAAAACCCACAAAAAACAAACATTGCAATATACTTATACAAAATTTTGTTTTCATCTTATTGTGCTTTAGCCGTTAATGTAACTTTTAACGTACCATTTTGTGGTAAACTTGAAGTGCTAGATACAATATTTATGGTTGGATAGCCTGCAGGTAACCCTAAATTGCTGAAATTATAACCTGCAAAAATACCTAAGTCTTCCCCATTAACACCCGCGCCAATCGCTGGAGAACCTGTTTGCAAAGTGTAATCATCTGAAATATCATATGAACTTGTACTCATGGAAATAGAATTCGGATTCTTTGTAAATAACGGATTTGTATTAGCAAGTAAGTTTACAGTTTCCATCCCTTGATTACTACCAATATTGTAATTGCCTGAACCATAATTATATGTTAAACAATTTTCGTATTTTACATAACTAGCTCTAAGTGAATAATCATCAGCTGTATTTGCTAAAAAAATACTATTTTGTACGGTAATCAAAGTACTTCCTGATGGCTGAATTACAGGGTTGTCATTAAAAAATATATTATTTTTTAAAACAACTGTTGAACTTCTAAACCATACACCCCTATAAATTATACTATTACTAATGTTAATATTAGTAGCAAAATTATCACCTATATTATCAAAAACACAACCACGTATTATTACATTATTAACACCAGTACCTTGAATGCTACTAGGAGTATTATTATAATATTTTAAATTA
Source organism: Polaribacter sp. (assembly GCA_030731695.1). Taxonomy (GTDB): domain Bacteria; phylum Bacteroidota; class Bacteroidia; order Flavobacteriales; family Flavobacteriaceae; genus Polaribacter. The sequence goes on along the minus strand of JANQTK010000133.1, from coordinate 3,226 downwards.
GTTAAAGAAAATGCATTTGATATGAAACAATTTATAACAGCTACATTTTGAACTAATTTAGGTTGTGTTCCAGTACCAGATGAATTATCCCAAATTCCATCAGTTCCTTTTAAGTTTAAGCTGCTGATTAGCAATCCTTTTAACACAGTACCTGAACCTTCGTCAGTAATTTGAAGATCACGAATTTTACTAGAAAATGAAGGCATGCTATGTGAACGACCAATAATTGTTAAAGGTTTATTTATAACAATTGTATTCCCAGAGACTGACTGAAATAAATATTCATTATCTGATGGCTGTACATAAATAACATCATTGGGTGATGCAGCGTCAATAGCAGTTTGTAAATCGCTGTAAGCTGCGTTGGCACCTGTGTTGTTGTCTACATAAATTTGTGCGTTTAGGGTAAACACCCCTAAAAAGGCAACTAAAATAGTCGTGTTTTTTAATGTAAATTTTGATTTCATTCTAATTAGTTTAAAGTTATAGTTCAAAGAAAACAGAAATTCATCAGTTATATATACCAACTTTTAGGTATTTTTAGAATTCAAATTTTATTGCATATTTGATATAATTATAGTTATAATGAAAAAATTCATATTTTCAATTTTCTTACTTTTCTTAATTAATTTTTCAAATTTTGCGCAAGAAAAATTTAATGACACATTGTTTGTTACTGGTATTAACAGAGAAAATTTAGGTAAATATGTTACATTTTGGGTAGATTCTTCTAAGACTGCTAACATCAAAAAAATTGAAAATACATTTTTATCTCATAAATTTAAACATTGGAATTCTAATAGCACATTAAACCTTGGTAAAAACCCCTATCCTTTATGGTTTCATCTTACTGTTAAAAACAGTTCAAAAAAATACCAAGATTATTGGTGGAGTTTTTATACCCAAGCAGATACTATAACCGTTTACAAAAAATTAAATCATCAATTTAAAAGTATAGATACTATTTTAAATAGCACAACCCTATTGGATGATAAAAAGGTAAGAACTCGTTTTCCTGCCATTAAAATTGAACTTGATGCATTTGAAGCACAAGAATATTTTGTAAAAATAGAGAATCTTAGAAATACTCAAAACGCAATAACCGACTTAACTACACCTGAAGATAATTTAATGTGGGAAAAAAAATTCTATTGGTCTACAGCATTTTTTATTGGTTGTTTTTCCCTAATTTCAATTTTATGTTTCTTCCTAGGTCTTTTTGTTAAAGAAAAAGCTTTTCTTTTCTACTCTTTTTATTTACTTTTTATAATTGCAATGATTTTATCAGAAGAATTAATGATAGGTGTTGTAAAAGACAAAACCATTTTTTACATTTTAAACCATTTACATTCTTTACCAAATGCAATTATTGCACTTTCATTACATTTTAAGTTGATTAAGTTTATTTTATATCAAAAAAATAAACAACCTAAAGTTAAAATTCTAAGCATCCTTAATTTTTCATTTTTAATTTTTGGATTCGTTTTTAACCTAATTTATTTTATCTGGAAAGAAGAGATGTTTTTTGATGCTGGTATTTTTCCTTATTTATGGAATTCCTCCATTTTTGTTGTTTTTTCATTAATGACAATTACTTTTATAAGCATCATTTTAAGATACAAAAAGAAAAAATATATTATACTAAGTTCACTTTTAGGACTGCTTTTATTATACTACAATCCTGCAGGATATTTTTTAAATTATGCAGGAATATTAAATTATTACCCAATCACGTATCCCAATTATTTTTATTGGATAGTTTTTATAGAATTTATTTTACTTGGTTGTTTTATTGGTTGGAGGCATCAACAAACTTTAAAAAGAAATTACCAATTACTCTCTAATAAATCAAAGAAAAAAGAGAAAGATTTTAGAAAAAAAATTGCTATTCAAAAAAAAGAAAGAGCAACTATTGCTCAAGATTTACATGACGATTTAGGTGCCACTTTAAGTGCTGTAAAACTTATTGTAACAAATAGTTACCAGCAAGACAAAACTCTTTTAAGTATGATAACAAAAGCAAATACCGATTTAAGAATGTTTTTTAATAAGCTTACTGATAATTATCAAAAAGAAATAAATATTATTAAAGAAATACAAGAAAAAATTTACTCTCTTAATTCAATTGGAAAACTAAACATCACTTTTATCTCTCTAGGTACCGATCAAAAAATAGCTACAAAACTAAAGCAACCTATTTATAAAATTTGTAATGAACTATTAAACAACATCTTAAAACATTCACAAGCAAAAGAGGCTACACTTCAAATCATTATTGATGATTTACAAATAGAAATTTTAGCTGAAGATAATGGTATTGGTTACAATACAAAACTAGCAAACAAAGGGATGGGATTAAACAATATAAAAGAAAGAGTAAAAAAATGGAAAGGAAATTATTATGTTTCAAGCAATAAAAATGGTACAACCTCAATAATTACTTTACCCAACAAACTCTAAACTATTTGTTATGAAAAAAAAGGAAATAAAAATAATAATTGTAGATGATCATCAGCTATTTGTTGACGGTTTAAAACGAATTATAGAAGATATTAAAAACTATAAGGTAATAAAAACGTGTAATAATTGGGAGGAATTAAGATTAATGTTAAATGCAGAAATCCCCGATTTAATTATGTTAGACATACAAATGAAAGGGATAAACGGATTAGAAATTTGTAAACTCATTAAAGAAACACATCCTTTTATAAAAGTAATTTTTATATCGATGTTAGAAACAAGTTTAGTTATTGAAGAAGGTAAAAAAGTTGGTGCAAATGGTTTTATCCCTAAGACAACAGATGCTGCTTTGGTAAAAAAAACAATAGAAAATGTTTTGAACAATATAGATAGTTATATCAATTTAACAAGAGTTAATGAAGAGGTAAACACAAATAAAAGTCAATTAAATTTAATTACAAAAAGAGAAAAAGAAATTATTCAATTAATAAAAGCAGGAGATAATACAGCTTTAATTGCCAAAAAATTATTTATTAGTAAATATACTGTAGATACCCATAGAAAAAATATCCTGAGAAAACTTCAATTAAGTTCTATTAAAGAGCTAATTGCTTTTGCCTATGAGAATTATTACTAATATGAATGTGATAAAGTATCTTTGCAAAATATCAATTACTTTATTTTATGAAAAAATCAGACTATAAAATTCATATTATTGGCGCAGGAATTAGTGGCTTAATTGCGGCAAAAGTATTAGAAGAACATG
>JANQTK010000132.1 GCA_030731695.1 Polaribacter sp. | reverse complement strand
GACAAAATGATTCAAGAAGGTTATATCAAACCTGAAAACAAAAATTTATTATTGGTTGATACAACAGTGGAAGGTTTAATGCAACAAATGCATCAATACAAAGCTCCCAAAAAAGGAACTGTCATTCAAAAAATAGTTCAATAAAATGACTATCAATTGCAAAGGAAAATTAATAGATGTTTCTTCCCCAAAAGTAATGGGAATTTTAAACATCACACCAGATTCTTTTTTTGATGGTGGAAAATATAAAAACGAGGCTGACATTCTTTTTCAAACAGAAAAAATGCTAAACGAAGGTGCAACATTTATTGATGTTGGTGCATATTCATCAAGACCAGGTGCTGCTCATATCTCTGAAAAAGAAGAATTGAATAGAATACTTCCCGTAATAAATTTATTGGTAAAAATTTTTCCTGAAATCATTATTTCTGTGGATACTTTTCGAAGTGAAATTGCTAAAGAAACGATTCAAAATGGTGCTGCAATGATCAACGATATTTCTGGAGGAAAAATGGATGAAAACATGTTTCAAACTGTGGCTGATTTGCAAGTTCCCTACATTTTAATGCACATGTTAGGAACTCCTCAAAACATGCAACAAAATCCTGTTTATGAAGATGTTACAAAAGATATTATTCGTTTTTTTTCTGAACAAATTTTTAAATTGCATCAACTAAAAGTGAATGATATTATCATTGATATGGGTTTTGGATTTGGAAAAACAATTGCTCATAATTATGAAATTCTTAAAAATTTATCGCTTTTCAAAAATTTAGATGCACCCATCTTAGTAGGAGTTTCAAGAAAATCAATGTTGTATAAACCATTGGAAATTTCTGCAAATGAAGCGCTAAATGCAACTACAGCTGCCAATACGATTGCATTGCTGAATGGCGCAACTGTTTTGCGAGTTCATGATGTAAAAGAAGCAGTTGAAGCAATTAAAATTGTAAAGCATTTGAAAGAAAGTTAACTTACCTATGATTGTAATTTTCAAAAATATTATGCCTATTTTTACATAAATCAAATGACTAAATGTTAGAATTTATTCCTTTTTCCTTTTTAGATGTGCTGGATATTTTGCTAGTTGCAATGCTATTGTATTACATCTATAAATTGCTTAAAGGAACTGTTGCCATCAATATTTTTATTGGAATTGCTTTGATTTTTATCATTTGGAAAGTTACGCAAGCACTAAAAATGGAAATGTTAAGCAGTATTTTAGGCTACTTACTTTCTGGTGGAGTCATTGCATTGATGATTGTTTTTCAGCAAGAAATCCGAAAGTTTTTATTGATGATTGGAACTACAAATTTCTCTAATAAACGAAGTTTTTTAAAACAACTAAAGTTTTTACAATCTGAAATTAGTCCAGAAATTGATACAGAAAGTATTTTAAAAGCCTGTACAAATTTGTCAAAAACAAAAACAGGAGCATTGATTGTTATTGAAAGAACCAATAGTTTAGATTTTTTAATCAACACAGGTGATGCCATTAATGCGCTTATCAATAATGTAATTTTAGAAAGTATTTTCTTTAAAAATAGTCCATTGCATGATGGCGCAACAATTATCAGGGACAATTATATTGTGGCTACCAGAGTTGTTTTACCAATTTCTGATAGCTCTAAAATTCCATCACGTTTTGGATTAAGACATAGAGCTGCACTGGGAATTAGCGAAAAAACAGATGCAGTTTGTATATTAGTTTCCGAAGAAACCGGTGAAATATCCTACATCAAAGATGGTGAATTTGTATTGTATACAACTCCAGAGGAATTGAACGAAAAACTAAAAAAAGATTTAATATAACTAAGTTTTATGAAACTTGTTCCAAGCTAAATTGCTTGTCATACAAGTTTTTGTAATACCCATTTTCTTTTTCTAGCAACTCATAATGAGTTCCTTCTTCAACAATCAATCCTTTATCCATTACCAAAATTTTATCTGCTTGTTTGATGGTTGCCAATCTGTGTGCAATAACAATTGAAGTTCTTCCCTTGGTAATTTTTTCGGTAGCAAACTGAATCATTTGCTCAGAATTTGCATCCACAGATGAAGTTGCTTCGTCTAAAATTAAAATACTTGGTTTGCTTACATAAGCCCTTAAAAATGCGATTAATTGACGTTGTCCAGATGACAACATAGCACCTCTTTCTTTCACATTATATTGATAACCTCCTGGCAAAGTATTGATAAAATCATGAATTCCGATTTGTCTGGCAGCATTTTCAACTTCTTCTAAACTGATGTTTTCATCTTTAAGAGTGATGTTATTTAGGATAGAATCCGAAAATAAAAATACATCTTGCAACACAATTGCAATTTGATTTCGTAAACTTTCTAACGTATAATCTTCTACAGAAACACCATCAACAAAAATAGTTCCTGAATCAATTTCATAAAAACGATTGATGAGATTGATAATGGTCGATTTTCCTGCACCAGTTGCGCCAACAATCGCAATAGTTTGACCACTTTTAACATCCAAAGAAATGCCTTTTAAAACCTCTTCTCCTTTCACATAACTAAATCTAACGTTATCAAAAATGATATTTCCTTTTAAATTTTCAGCTTTTAACGTGCCATTTTTAGCAATACTACTCTGTGTATCAATTACTTTAAAAACACGTTCGCCAGCAACAATTCCCATTTGAAGTTGATTAAATTTATCAGCAATTTGACGCAAAGGCCTGAACAACATTTGTGCAAATTGAATAAAACCCATGATCATCCCAACAGAAATTCCAGAATTCTGAATGGCTTGGCCACCACCAAACCAAACAATCAATCCAATTCCCACAGATGATAAAATTTCGGCAATTGGGAAAAACACTGAATAATACCAAATCGTTTTGATATTTGCTACTTTGTGTTTGTCGTTAATTTCTTTAAAATTTTGATATTCAATGTGTTCTCTATTAAAAAGCTGTACAATTTTCATTCCTGTTACGCGCTCTTGCACAAATCCATTCAAATTAGCAACTTGATTTCGAACTTCTTGAAACGTGGCTTTAATAGCTACTTGAAAAACTTTGGTAGCATATACTAAAATTGGCAACACTGACATGGTGATCAATGCCAATTTCCAATCCAACACAAGCATTATGATAGCTACAGCCAACATTTTAAGAATATCACTTAAAATAGTAAACACTCCATTGCTGAAAAAAGCAGCAATCGTTTCAATATCCGATACCACCCTTGTTACTAATTTCCCAACAGAATTGGTGTCAAAATATGACATTTTGAACTTTAAAATATGTCTAAAAATATGAGCTCTCATATCTCTGATGATGTGTTGACCCACCCAATTTGCATAATAAATAAAAACAAACTGAAGCAAAACCTCAATCAATAAAATTCCGAGCATTAATAAAGAGTAGTTTAACAACCCTACTTTATCTTTTGAAATCATATATTCATCAACAGTACTTATCAAAATATAAGGCGATAAAATAGAGAAAAGCGCCAATAATATGGTTGATGAAGAGGCAATAAAAAAATACAAACGATAGCGTTTTGCAAAACTCATCAGTCTTGAAAAAATTTGCTTATCGAAAGCTTTACCTGAATTTTCTGACAAAATTTAATAGTTTATGTTTGTTAAAAATAACCCTTTTGCAGGGACTGACAATCCAGCATTACTCCGATTTTTACTTTCAATAACATTTCTAAAATCTGCTATCGAAATTTTATCCAAACCAACATCAATCAAAGTACCTACAATGGCTCTCACCATATTTCTTAAAAATCGGTTTGCCGAAATTGTAAACGTCAATTCATCACCATTTTGAATCCAAAATGCCTCAAAAATGGAACAATTAAAGGTATGAACATTGGTTTTTACTTTCGAAAAACATTGAAAATCTTCATATTCCAAAAGGATTTTTGCAGCTTCATTCATCTTTGAAACATTGGGCTTTAAAGAATGAATTTGCCAAGAAAAATCCAATAAAAACGGATTTCTCCCCAAACAAATTTTATATTGATACGTTCTACTTTTTGCATCAAATCGTGCATGTTTTTCATCATCAACCAAAAAAACTTGATAAATAGCAATATCATCAGGTAAAATGGAATTGAGTTTAAAAACTACATCCTCTGTAATTTCATTTTCAATATCAAAATGTGCAAACATTTGTGATGCATGCACACCAGTATCTGTTCTTCCTGCTCCAACAACTTCAATTTTTTGACGAAAAATGGTACTTAAGGCATTATTTATTTTTTCCTGAACAGAAATCGCTTCAGGTTGAATTTGCCAACCATGATATTTTTTCCCATTGTATGAAAATTCTATAAAATATCTCAAGAAAAATTTGTTTTTGAAGGGTTCAAAATTACGGAATTTATTTTGTTATTCTTATTTTTGGATTGTGAAGAAAATCTTATTATTATCAGACACGCATAGTTTTGTTGATGCACAAATTTTAAAATTTGTAAGGCAGGCTGATGAAGTGTGGCATGCAGGAGATATTGGAGATTTGGCAGTTACTGACCAAATAAAAGCATTGAAACCTCTGAGAGCTGTTTATGGAAATATTGATGATGCAACTGCACGAATGACATTTCCTTTAGATGACAAATTTACTGTTGAAAATGTTTCCGTTTGGATGACTCATATTGGTGGTTATCCTAACAAATACAATTTTAGAGTAAAAGATGACATTCAAAAAAATCCACCAAAAATATTTATCTCAGGACATTCTCATATTTTAAAAGTACAATACGATCAAAAACTGAATCTTTTGCACTTAAATCCTGGAGCTGCAGGCAAGCATGGTTTTCATCAAATACGAACTATGTTACGTTTTGAATTAGAAAATGGAGAAATTAAAAACTTAGAAATTATAGAATTGGCTCAACGTTTGTAATGATTTCTCTTTCTTGAATTGGCAATTCAATAGTGATTTTAGTACCATTCCCTTTTTTAGAATCAATTTGAAAATGACCTTGCATCATTTGAATTCTAGCTTCAATTTGACTGATACCTATTCCTTTTTTTGATCCTATTTTAGTTTTATCAAAACCAATTCCATTGTCTGTAATTGTCAAAAGAATTTTATCATCCTTTTCATTCATTTTTATCAACGCATTATTAGCTTCACTGTGTTTAATAATATTATTGATAAATTCTTGAATAATATTGTATGTTTTTATTTCAAAACTTTGATGATACCTTCTTAAATTTTTAAGGTCTGTATCAATTTGCAATTCAGAATTGGTGTATTTCTCTGCCATTTCTTTAAT
>JANQTK010000131.1 GCA_030731695.1 Polaribacter sp. | reverse complement strand
CCCAACTAAATTTGCAATGCTCCTCCAGATGTTGGATATTTGTTATCATAAATCTTTTGAATAGTGTAAGTTTTATAAAAAGCGCTCAGTAATCAACACGTAAAAAATCAATGCAAAACCTCAACAATCCAATTACCTATATTAGTGGCGTAAGTGTGCAAAGAGCCACATTGCTATATACGGAATTGGGTATCAAATCTTGCAATGATTTACTCAACTTTTTTCCTTTTCGATATATTGATAAAACACAGTTTTTTCAAATCAAAGACTTGCAACCCAACACTGCTGAGGTTCAAATTATTGGGAAAATAACCAATGTAAAATCGGTTTCGCAACAAAAAGGAAGTAGGCTAGTGGCCACTTTTCAAGATGCGTCTGGAGTGATGGAATTGATATGGTTCAAAGGGCAAAAATGGATTGCAAATGCCTTGAAAATAAACGAACCGTATGTGATTTATGGCAAACTCAATCATTTTAACGGCAGTTTTAGCATGCCACATCCTGAAATGCAATTGGTTACAGAATACAAAAAAACACTGCAATCCACCATGCAACCTGTGTATTCATCAACTGAAAAACTAGTGAATTCAGGGATGAGCAATAAAATAATTCGCACCTATATTGAGAATTTATTCAAACAAATTTACAGTGGTATTCAAGAAACGCTCTCTCAAGAAATCATCAATGAATTTCAACTGATTTCAAAAAAAGAGACCTTACTAAATGTTCATTTTCCTAAAAATCACGAACTGTTAGCAAAAGCACAATTCCGATTAAAATTCGAAGAATTATTTTTTATACAGTTGCAATTGGTTAGAAAAAACCTCATCAATAAAACCCAAATAAAAGGAATTGTTTTTAAAAATGTAGGGGCTGTTTTCAACGAATTTTATAAAAATCATTTGCCTTTTCAATTGACCAATGCTCAGAAAAGAGTCATTAAAGAAATTCGGAAAGATGTTGCTTCTGGGATTCATATGAACCGTTTATTACAAGGAGATGTGGGTTCAGGAAAAACAATTGTAGCCTTATTAACCATGTTATTAGCGATTGATAATGGCT
>JANQTK010000130.1 GCA_030731695.1 Polaribacter sp. | reverse complement strand
CATTTTCTCATTAATTCACCGAAAAAGTAGTCCCTTCTCTACCATCTTTTAACTGAATTCCCAAAGCTACCAATTCATTACGAATTTGATCAGACAACGCAAAATCTTTATTTTCTCTTGCCTCTTTTCTCAATTTGATGAGCAATTCAATCACTCCATTTAATTTGTTGGATGATTCTTTGGCAGTCTCATTCATCAAACCTAAAACATCAAACACAAAGGAATTGATGGTTTCTTTAAAAACAGCTAAATCATCGCTAGTCAAACTTGCTTTTTGCTCTTTCATTTGATTGATGACTTTCACTGCTTCAAACAATTGTGAAATTACAATTGGCGTATTAAAATCGTCGTTCATAGCGTCATAACAAGATTTAATCCAAACTTTCACATCAAAAGTTGATACTTTTCCAGCTTCAACAATATTCAAATAAGAAACAGCTTCCATCAACTTTGCATGCCCTTTTTCTGATGCTTCTAAAGCTTCTCCCGAAAAATCTAAAATGCTTCTATAATTGGCTTGCATGTTGAAAAAACGCACCACACTTGCTGAAAATGGTTTTGGTAAAATGGTATTTTCACCGGTCAAAATTTCATTGGGCAAAATAAAATTTCCAGTAGATTTTGCCATTTTCTGACTGTTTAACAACAGCATATTGGTGTGCATCCAATAATTCACAGGTTTTACGCCACTGCAGGTTTGCGATTGCGCAATTTCGCACTCATGATGAGGGAATTTTAAATCCATTCCACCTCCATGAATGTCAAATTGTTCACCTAAATATTTGGTACTCATCACAGAACACTCCAAATGCCAACCTGGAAAACCATCACTCCAAGGTGAAGGCCAACGCATAATATGACGTTCATCAGCTTTTTTCCAAAGTGCAAAATCTTGTGGATTTTTCTTATCAGATTGTCCGTCTAAAGTTCGGGTATTGTGAATTAAATCCTCAATTTTTCGTCCTGAAAGAATGCCGTAATTTCCTTTTTTGTTGTATTCTAACACATCAAAATACACAGAACCATTGACTTCGTAGGCAAATCCTTTTGAAATAATATCTTTAATCATTTCAATTTGCTCAACAATATGACCTGTGGCTGTGGGCTCAATACTTGGAGGTAAAAAGTTGTAATTTTTTAGTACATTATGAAAATCAACAGTGTACATTTGAACCACTTCCATAGGTTCAATCTGCTCTAAACGTGCTTTTTTAGATATTCTGTCTTCGCCTTCATCTGCATCATTTTCTAAGTGTCCAGCATCAGTAATATTGCGAACATAGCGCACTTTATAGCCCAAATGCAATAAATATCTGTACAAAACATCAAAGAACATAAAAGTTCGTACGTTGCCTAAATGTGCATTGCTATACACAGTTGGACCGCAAACATACATGCCTACATATCCTTCTGTGATGGGTTTGAAAACTTCTTTTTGCTTGGTGAGCGAATTGTAAATTTTAAGCTGTTGTTCTTTGTAACGTTCCATTTAAAAAAGTGGCTATTTTTGGTGGCTAAAGATAGGCACTTTCAGCAGAATATAGAAATGGAAAACTGTTAGAAGTTTGATAAAAAATAGTGTCTTATTTTAGTTAATACACTATTGATTTACAGTAACTTGACTGTATTTTCCGTTGATAAAAAAAGTAGAATCCTTTGTTTTAATTGTAAAATTTCCGTTGATATTTTTTGATTTATCACGAAGAACATTCAATTTCATAGAGGGATTTGTGGTTGAATTTGTCATTGATTTTATTTCAAAAAGCAGGTTTTTATCTAAATTCTGAAGATTTACAATAGCATTTGTATAATTGAGATACAGTAAGAATTTAGCGTAATCTGAATGAATTTTTTGAATGTGTACATCTCCAAACTTTGTTGAAAGTTCTACATTTTTATAAATATTCTGAATAGTTACATTTGAATAATTGGTGTTGATTTTTGTATTGGTAACTGATGCAATTTTTGCATCAGTTACGTTGTTTAAAAATAAATTACTAGTACTTATATCATTGATATTTACTGGCGAATAATTGATTGTTAACTTGCTATTATTCAAATTATTTGCATCAAAAGAACCGTATTTTACATTCCCCACAGCAACTGTACTAGGTAATTTTACTTTGCAATGACGTGTATTCAAATCGAAAGTGGCACCCTTTGGAGCTTTGATTTCTATTTTTTTGGTGATTTTTACTTTTTTACCATCAATCATTACATTGTCTGATTCTGTTGAAAAATGCATTTTTACTTTTGCTAGTTCTTGTCTTGCTTTTTCCAATTGCTGTTGCAATTTTTCTTTGTCAATTTTTTGTATATAGATTTTGTTTTTTTCCATTTCTCTCTTCATCTTCTCACGAGAAGCCTCAAACTCATTTCGCATTTTTTCTCGGTCTTTTTCCATTTTCTCTTTCCATTTTTTGTAATCCTTTGACTTTTTAAATTTTTCCCAATCTTCTTTCGATTCAATTTTGATGTCATTTTCATCGTCTTTAAAATGAAAAGTATATTTTCCATTCTTCCCAATGAGATTTTCAAATGAAGGTGCATCCCAAAACATAAAATCATTATTGAGATTAAAATCAAAATCTACTTTTGGCATGATCATTTTGTCCATAAATGTAGAATCCAATTCAAATACATTCGGGAAATTGAAATTTGAATTATCCAAAAAAACTACGTCGTTATTGAACGGAAAACGATTGTTGGTTTGTGTTGTAATTTTCACTTTACTTTTGTTGCCTAACGCTTCAAAATTCCAGTTTTTGAAATACTTTTCAGCAGCTTCTTTTGAAATTCCTTCAATTTCAATGTACGCAGTTATTTCTACTTCATTTTTATCCCAATTGGAAACTGAGATTTCAGTATTGGAAGCATTAATTGCGATTTCAACATCTTTATCAACACTGAATTTTTCAGTGTATTTTCGGTCATATTTTTGAGCGAAAATGCTTGTTGTTGCTAACATAACAACAAACGGAATGACTGTTTTATAAAATTTGTAATTCATCATTTTTTTTGTTTAAATTTTTAAATTGTGATAACTGTTTTTTTAACTGCTGCAGCAGTTCTAATCGCAATTGCAGGTTGCGAATCAATGCATCAATGGTGGCATTATTAACCCCTTTTGTATTGAGCTCTTTGGTTAATAATGTGTATTCGTTCATCAATTCTGCTATTTTTATTAAATAGCCATCAATGAGTTCTTTATTGGTATTGTCAATTTCTATTTCACTGATTTCCAAATTAATACTATTTACATAATAGGTTTCAATGGTATTGAATTCTGGTGAAATTGTGCCCAAAGTAATTTCTTTCGATAATGGAATTGCAGGAGTTTTTTCTGGTGATTTTGTGTAAAATGTGAAACATATTCCTATTAAAATTACTACTGATGCAGCAAGTGAAATCCATTGGAATTTGGTCTTTTTTTGCGATTTTTGATGCAATTCTGACAACAATAATTTCTCAAAATTCATTGAATGATTTGCAGACAAGGTTGCTTTCTCCTCTTTAAAATTCTTTAGTATTTTTCTAATATCTTGTGACATATTTTTCTTTTTGTAAAAGTTCTTTCAATTCGATTTTTCCTCTTAATAAATGAGTCCTTGAAGTATTTTCGGTAATGTTTAAAATTTCTGATATTTCTTGATGATCATACCCTTCAATCAAATATAGTGTTACGACCAATTTGTACTTTTCTTTTAATTTAGTCATGGCATTTTTAACATCCTCTATTGAAATTGAATCCTCCACTTGCCAATCTTCATCATCAATTGCAACAATCACTTTTTCATTAACATCAACAAAATCAAACTTTTTTTTCTTTAATTCATCAATACTTTGATTGACCACAATTTTCTTTAACCATGCTCCAAAAGCTACTTCATTTTTATAGGTATCAATATTTTTAAAGGCTTTTATAAAAGCTTTTTGCATTACTTCTTCTGCTAAAAAAGTATCATTTACAATCCTTTTTGCAACCAAAAACATTGCTTTACAATACAAATTATACAATTGAATTTGTGATTTTGCATTGTTATTTTTGCATTGCTCAATAACTTCTTGATGTAGCTGTTTGGTTGGCTTCATTAATAGATTCTTACTTAAAAGACGACACATTTTTAAGTGTGTTGCAAAATGAGTGAAATTTTATTTCTAAATTTACATAATAACTTTTACGATGACTAAAAAATTGTCTGCTTTGCATGAAAAAGAAGGTGTTTCTCAACCAGAAACCACCAGTAAACTGAGTGCAGAAAAGATTAAACAATTCCGAGCTAAAAAAAATACGGTTGATGAATACGTCACAAATATTTTGCAGGGAAACATTCCTTTTTTAAGCAAAGCCATTACCTTGGTTGAAAGTACCAACCCAAAACACCAAGAACAAGCCAACGAAATCATTGAAAAATGCTTGCCTTTTGCCAATAATTCTGTCAGAATTGGTATTACAGGTGTTCCTGGAGTTGGAAAAAGTACGTTTATTGAAGCTTTTGGAAAACACCTTACTAGTCAAGGAAAAAAAGTGGCTGTTTTAGCTGTTGATCCAAGCAGTTCTGTAAATAAAGGATCTATTTTAGGTGATAAAACTAGGATGGAACAATTGGTCACAGATTCCAATGCTTTTATAAGACCTTCTCCTGCAGGAAGTTCGTTAGGTGGTGTAGCACAAAAAACAAGAGAAAGTATTATTTTGTGCGAAGCTGCTGGTTTTGATACTATTATTATAGAAACTGTTGGAGTTGGACAATCTGAAACGGTGGTGCATTCTATGGTTGATTTCTTTTTATTACTGAATTTGGCTGGAGCAGGTGATGAATTGCAAGGAATTAAACGTGGTATCATAGAAATGGCGGATGCTATTGTCATCAACAAAGCAGATGGTGATAATGAAAAAAATGCCAAAATAGCGCAAGTTGAATTCAATAGAGCCTTGCATTTATATCCATTAAAGGAAAGCAACTGGCAACCTAAAGTACTTACAGCAAGCGCTTTGAATCATAAAGGAATTGATGTTATAGATACCATGATTCAAGAATATATTGCACTCACCAAACAAAATGGATACTTTATCCAAAAAAGAAATGAGCAAAATAAATTTTGGTTACTGTCCACTATTGAGCAACAGTTGAAAGATGCTTTTTATCAAAATCCTCATATTCAAAAACTACTTTCTAATGAAATACAACAATTAGAAGCTGGAAAAACAACGCCTTTTTTGGCTGCAAAAAGGCTGTTAAAAATGTAATTTAGATGAAATAATAACACTAATTTAAAATGTTTTTTAGCATCAAACACAAAAACATATCAAGCTATATTTTTTTTAAATTATACAAA
>JANQTK010000129.1 GCA_030731695.1 Polaribacter sp. | reverse complement strand
CCAATACTTGTAATAAAATATTAAATGTGTCAGGATGCGCTTTTTCAATTTCATCCAACAAAACAACAGAATAAGGTCTTCTTCTTACAGCTTCTGTTAGTTGACCACCTTCATCATACCCAACATAGCCTGGAGGTGCACCAATCAATCTGCTCACTGCATGACGTTCTTGGTATTCGCTCATGTCAATTCGGGTCATGGCATTTTCATCATCAAACAAATATTCAGCCAAGGCTTTTGCCAATTCTGTTTTTCCAACACCAGTTGTTCCTAAAAACAAGAAACTCCCAATAGGTTTGTTGGCATTTTGCAATCCTGCTCTTGATCGTCTTACAGCATCAGCAACAGCGATGATGGCTTCTTCTTGTCCAACTACTCTTTTATGTAAATATTGTTCTAGTTTTAGCAGTTTTTCACGTTCAGTTTGAATCATTTTGGTGACAGGAATGCCAGTCCATTTCGCAACTACTTCAGCAATATCTTCGTAAGTAACTTCTTCTTTGATCAGCGAGTTTCCTTGTTGATTCTCTAACAAGGTTTTTTGAAATGCCTCTAATTGCTCTTGTGCATCTTTAATTTTTCCATATCTAATTTCAGCTACTTTTCCATAATCGCCTTCGCGTTCCGCTTTTTCGGCTTCAATTTTTAGATTTTCAATAGCAGATTTTGTATTTTGAATGTTATCAACGACTTCTTTTTCTGATTTCCATTTGGCATTGATTTCATTTCGTTCTTCTTTTAAATTTGCCAAATCAGAGCGTAAAGATTTTAATTTTACTTCATCTTTTTCACGCTTGATGGCTTCAATTTCGATTTCTAATTGCATGATTTTACGATCCAACACATCCAATTCTTCAGGTTTCGAATTGATTTCCATACGCAATTTAGAGGCAGCTTCATCCATCAAATCAATGGCTTTGTCTGGTAAAAATCGGTTGGTGATGTAGCGTTGAGACAATTCAACTGCTGCAATAATAGCTTCATCTTTGATTCGCACTTTGTGATGCGTTTCGTATTTTTCTTTGATTCCGCGTAAAATAGAAATGGCACTTTCCGTATCAGGCTCAT
>JANQTK010000128.1 GCA_030731695.1 Polaribacter sp. | reverse complement strand
AATGTTTTTGAAGGAATGACCAGACATTTGTTGAAAGAAATTCATGGAATCAACATCGAAAAATTTCCAAGAATGCTGTATGATGATGCCATGCGTTTGTATGGAAATGACAAACCAGATATTCGTTTCGGGATGCAATTTGGCGAGTTGAATGAGGTTACAAAACACAAAGATTTTCCAGTTTTCAACAATGCTGAATTGGTTGTTGGAATTGCAGTTCCTGGAGGAAATAGCTATACAAGAAAAGAAATTGATGCGCTTATTGATTGGGTAAAAAGACCTCAAATTGGTGCACTTGGCATGGTGTATTGTCGTGTAAACGAAGATGGAACTTTCAAATCATCCGTAGATAAATTTTACGATGAAACAGATTTGGCAAAATGGGCCGCAATTACAGGAGCTAAAGCAGGAGATTTAATTTGTGTTTTATCAGGCGAAACCAATAAAGTGCGTGCACAATTATCTGCATTGCGAATGGAATTAGCAACACGTTTAGGACTCAGAAAATCAACTGAATTTGCGCCACTTTGGGTAATTGATTTTCCACTATTAGAATTGGATGAAGAAACAGGTCATTATCATGCAATGCATCATCCTTTTACTTCTCCAAAACCAGGACAATTAGAACTTTTAGACACAAATCCTGGAGCAGTAAAAGCAAATGCCTACGATTTGGTATTGAATGGAAATGAAATTGGTGGAGGTTCTATCAGAATTCACGATAAAAAAACACAAGCAACCATGTTGCGTCATTTAGGTTTTTCTGATGAAAATGCCAAAGCGCAATTCGGATTTTTAATGGATGCTTTTGAATATGGAGCACCACCACATGGAGGTTTGGCTTTTGGTTTGGACAGATTGGTAGCTATTTTAGGCGGACAAGAAACCATTCGTGATTTTATTGCGTTTCCAAAAAACAATTCAGGAAGAGACGTAATGATTGATGCACCTGCGTTTATTGATGATGAACAATTAAAAGAATTGAATATTAAATTAGATATTCAAGAATAAAAATACAACTCCCGCTTTTGCGGGATTTTTTATCAGGTATAGTGAATGGTAAAATCACTATTTTTTTGATAATTTTCATGAAAATTTAGTAAAATTTAAAAATGCAATCAAAGAAAAATTTCTATAAAAAAATTTTAATATGGAGATACAAATACATTTCTGAACGTCAGTTTATTTATGTATTGAGTATTTTAGTTGGGTTTTTGGCAGGATTAGGAACCGCAGTTTTAAAAAACTTAACGTTCTTTTTTGAAAGTGTTTTAGAAGGAAAATTTATCCGAGATTTTCATTACTCACTCTATTTTATTTTCCCCATTATTGGTTTGATTTTGGTGTATTACATCAAAAAGAAAATCATCAAAAAAGAAATAGGTCATGGAATTTCAACAACATTGCATGCTGTTTCTAAACGTCAGGGAATTATTGAAAGTTATAAAATGTATGCTTCTTTGATAACGGCACCAATTACAGTAGGTTTTGGAGGTTCTGCTGGGTTGCAAGGACCAGCAGTAAGTACAGGAGCAGCTTTGGGTTCATCACTGGCGCAATTTTTTCACATGAACGCAAAAACACGAATTTTATTAATTGGTTGCGCTACTGCAGGAGCCATGTCATCCATGTTTAAAGCACCAGTAGCAGCCATCATTTTTGCGATTGAAATTTTCAGTTTAGATTTGGCTTTTGCTTCTTTGGTTCCATTATTGTTAGCGTCAGTTTCGGCAGTAGTTACTTCCTATTTTTTCTTTGAAAAAGATGCCTTATTAGGCTTTCAATTGGTAGATGATTTTGCTGTTAGAGACATCTTTTTCTATGTTTTATTAGGTTTAGGAACAGGAATTGCTTCTGTGTATTTTTCAAAAATCTATTTCAAAATCACCAATTTTTTCAAAAGAATTAAAAAACCTGTTCACAAACTCATTTTTGGTGGTTTTTTAATTGGGTTGATGTTGTATTTAATCCCGCCATTATATGGTGAAGGGTATGGTTTAATCAATAGTTTATTGAATGGAAATACAGTAGATGCATTAAAAGATATGCCTTATAATATTGATTTTTCTAATGTTTGGATGGTGATTATTTTCTTATTAATCATTGCATTTTTTAAAGCGATTGCCATGACAACTACTTTTGCAGCAGGTGGAGTTGGAGGGATTTTTATCCCAACATTATTTATGGGAAGTGCCCTTGGAAATGCCTTTGCCAAAATCATCAACGCTTTAGGTGGAGACGTATCTGAAAGTAATTTTACCTTAATTGGAATGACTGGTTTAATGGCAGGTGTGTTGCATGCACCTTTAACAGCTATTTTTTTAATTGCCGAAATTACAGGTGGTTATGAGCTTTTTGTGCCATTAATGTTGGTTGCAGCGATTTCATTTGCATTTACAAAATATTTCATAGCTAATTCAATTTATACTGTCGAATTGGCAAAACGTGGAGAATTAATCACGCATGATAAAGACAAAAATGTGTTGATGATGATGCAAATTGACAAACTGATTGAAACCAATTTTAAAGCAATATATCCAGAAATGTTGTTGGGTGAAATGCTAAAAAAAGCAGTTGCGAATTCTACTAGAAATATTTTTCCAGTGATTGATAAAAAAGAAGAGTTTTTAGGAATTGTGTTGTTGGATGACATCAGACCCATCATGTTTGATAATGAAATGTATGATAAAGTTGATGTTCAAACCATTATGAAAGCTGCACCAGAAATTATATTTTACAATGATTCTGTGGAAATTGTGATGCAAAAATTCAAAGAGAGTGATGCTTGGAATTTACCTGTTGTGAAAGACAAAAAATACGTAGGTTTTATCTCAAAATCAAAACTATTAACAGCTTATAGAAACAAATTGATTGAAGTAACTTCTTCTTAAATTAATTACCTTATTGCTTATTTTGGTTTAAAAATGAAACTCCTAAATCTGGGAAATCTGTAAAAATCCCATCTACATTTGCATCAATCAAAAAAGTGTGAAGTAATTCGTTAAATGATGAAAATTCACCCAACTGATCTGCTCTAAAAGTATAAGGATGTACTTTTAATCCCAATTGATGCGCCTCAGTAACAAGATTAGTAAATGTCCATTTTCCATTCACTTTTTTATCTAAGATTTGTTTGTACCAAGGTCCAATTCCATCTGCATACGATGCAAAATATTCGAGTTTTTTAGTTTCTTTTGAAAATTCTATCAACTGAACTAAAAATAATTCTGATTGCAATTCTTTTCTAATTCGTTCCAATTCTTTGGCATCAAAACACTGCAAAATACAATTGTCTTTTTTGGTTTTGTAACCATAATCTGCTAAAATTTTCAACACAATTTCACTGATGTTTTTTCCTTCTTTTTGATGAAATGCTGGCGCTTTTATTTCTGGATAAATACCACTATTTTTTCCTGTACTTTTATTCAAACCTTGAATCAATTCAATTTCTTCTTGCAAAGAATGCAATCTAAAAGAACCTTTACTTTTTGGAAAACGATTTGGATAAATTTGTTTGCCAGTTTTAGGATCAAATCGCTCAAAAACAGCTAGTTTTTTTAGCTCATCAAACGTAAAATCAATCACATAAAATCGATTGTCTGCTCTTTTTTTATCAGGAAATATTTCGGCAACATTGGTAACATCATCCAAATAAATATCGTGAATTACAATCGGAATATTATCTTTGCTTAACACTAAATCTTGCTCAATAAAATCAGCATTCATAGCATGTGCCATCGCTTTTGCGGCTAAAGTATGTTCAGGTAAATACCCTGAAGCACCTCTGTGCGCAATGATAATTTTGGTGTTTTTGGGTTTCATAGGTTCTTTTTTTGAACAGCCTAAAAAGATGCTGAAGGTTAAAAATAATAATTTCCACTTCATGATGTGATTTTAGATTTTAAAGATAGCTTTTTTTGTAATTTTGTAGCATGAATAAATTATTAAAAATAATGTTTGTCCTCTTTTTAGCATGGATGGCAACTGGATTTTTTCTTATCAAAACAGCGCATGATAAAGCTGAAATCGTAATGGGTTTGGGTGTAATGTACTTGTCGTTTATTTTTATGCCTACTTTTATTTATCACAGATACAAAGACGGTAAGTATAAAAAATACATCATTAATGACGAAAAACTGAGAGAAGCTTTTAAAAATGTTGGTAAAGATTAATTTGATGATTTGATAATTTTAAGGGTTGATTAACTCAAAAAAAATAATTTCATAACCTAAAAATTACAATTCTTAACATTCCTATAACCTTAAAAAGTTTTTTTGATATTAATTTTGCATCATCGAAATTAAATATTGTAAAAGAAAAAGTTATAGTATTGGTTTGAAATTTGAATTAATAAAAAAAAACCTCAACTTTTGTTGAGGTTTTTCTATTTCTACAATCCATATTTGTTCGTACTTTTGTAGTGTATGATAGATCAAATAGAAGCCATTTCAGAAAAAGTAGTTTTGATTGGCGTAATTACCCAATTTCAAGACGAAACGAAATCTAAAGAATATTTAGATGAGCTCGAATTTTTAACACTTACTGCAGGTGGAGTTGTCATCAAACGCTTTGTTCAAAGAGTGGACAAACCCAATCCTAAAACTTTTTTAGGAATAGGAAAATTGGAGGAAGTGAAACAATTTATTGATGCAAATGAAGTTGGAACAGCCATTTTTGATGACGAACTTACACCTGGTCAACTCAGAAATATCGAGAAAATTCTGAATTGTAAAATTCTAGATAGAACCAATTTAATCCTTGATATTTTTGCACAAAGAGCGCAAACAAGTTCTGCAAAAACCCAAGTTGAATTGGCTCAAAATCAATATATTTTGCCAAGATTAACCAAACTTTGGACACACCTTGACAAGCAAAAAGGAGGAATTGGAATGCGTGGTCCTGGAGAAACTGAAATCGAAACAGACAGACGAATTATTCGCGATAAAATAGGATTGCTAAAAAAGAAACTAGAAACCATTGACATGCAAATGGCTGTTCAACGAAAAAATCGTGGCAAAATGGTGCGTGTTGCATTGGTTGGTTACACCAATGTTGGGAAATCAACTTTAATGAATGTCATTAGTAAAAGCGATGTTTTTGCAGAGAATAAATTATTTGCCACTTTAGACACCACAGTTCGAAAAGTAGTGATTAAAAATATCCCTTTTTTGATGACAGATACTGTTGGTTTTATTAGAAAACTACCTACACAATTGGTAGAATCTTTCAAATCTACCTTAGATGAAGTTCGTGAAGCAGACTTGTTATTGCATGTTGTTGATATTTCTCATCCACATTTTGAGGATCATATTGCCTCTGTAAATTCCATTTTGTTGGATATCAAATGT
>JANQTK010000127.1:3845-5349 GCA_030731695.1 Polaribacter sp. | reverse complement strand
AAATCAAAAACTTCTTTTAATTCTTTGTGATTGAACTTGTTAGCTTCGTTGGAATTTGTTAAAAATTCACGTAAGGTATTGGCTCTTGCTCTTGTGGTATCTTTTTCGTTTTTGGTAGCTCTGTAACTTGGACACATAGTGCCACCAGCTGAAACTGGTTTTCTGCAATCTCCAGAACCATTGCATTTTTCTGCTAATTTTAAAATACCTTCGCTATCAGAAAAATCTTGAATTGTTTTGATTTCAGGTTCTTTTCTGTCCACTACATAACGCAAACTTTTATCCATAGGAAAAGCATCTGTAATTTTTCCTTTATTAAAAACGTTGTTAGGATCAAATGCTTTTTTGATGCGTCTTAACAATTGATAATTTTGCTCGCCAATCATTAACGGAATAAATTCAGCTCTCACAATTCCATCTCCATGTTCACCTGAAAAAGAACCTTGGTATTTTTTTACTAATTGAGCAGTTTCTGTGGTGATTTTTCGAAATAACACCACGTCTTCTTGCTTTTTTAAATTCAGAATTGGACGTAAATGAATTTCTCCAGCACCAGCATGTGCATAATACACAGCATCTTGCTGAAACTTATCCATCATTTGAGTGAATTCTTCAATGTAATTTGGCAAATCTTCCAATGCAACTGCAGTGTCTTCAATACATGCAACGGCTTTCATGTCACCTACAATATTTCCCAACAATCCCAAACCTGCTTTTCGTAAATTATGAACTTTGTTAATATCAGCTCCATACACTTTAGGATGGTAAAATCCGAAGTTATTTTTTTCTAAATCTGCAATCAATTTATCTGCTAAAATTTCAGTTTCCTCAATGGTATTTGCAGAAACTTCTAACATTAAAATTGCTTCAGGATCGCCTTGTAAAAAGAACCTATTTTTTGTTTGTTCACGATTGTTTTTGGTACAATCTAAAATAGTTTTATCCATCAATTCACAATTGTATAAATTGTGATTCATAGCAATTAAAGTTGCTTTTAAACTCTCGTTAATACTGGTAAAATGCGAGCAAACCATAATGCTTTCTTTTGGAGGCAATTCATCTAATTGAAGTTTAATTGCCGTTGAAAAAGCCAGAGTTCCTTCACTTCCTGATAAGAATTTTGCAACATTTATAGTTGATTTTGTACCTCCAAATAAATCCGAAGTTAAAAATTCATCCACAGCATAGCCTGTATTTCTTCTGTGTATGGTTTCTTTTGGGAACTCTTTTTTGATTTCTTGTTGATTTTCTTCTGATGATAATTCCTCAAAAATGGATTTATATATATGACCTTCTAAAGAATTTTTTTTTGTTTTTTTGATGAATTCCTCAGAGGAGATTTCATTAAAAATGACTGAACTTCCATCACTTAAAAGAGCATCAATCTGCAACACTTTATCACGAGTTACGCCATATTTTATAGAAGTACTTCCTGATGAATTGTTGCCAACCATACCACCAATCATACATCTGTTGGATGTTGAGGTGTTTGGTCCAAAAAATA
>JANQTK010000127.1:0-3745 GCA_030731695.1 Polaribacter sp. | reverse complement strand
TTTTTATCAATTTGATAAAAACGAATCAAATAAATCCAAGAATTCTTAAATTATTTTAAAAAAAAAGGCTGTAGGATTTTTTTATTTTTTATTAAAATAATGTAAATCCAAGAATTAATGAAATAGTGCTGAAATCGGAAGCAAACAAAACATAATCTGTTAAAATATCTTTGTTTGAAAAGTATCGAATTTCTATTGAATAGGTGTCTTTAAATTTATATCCAGTTCCAAAACCTGTAAAAATTCCTGAATTTACCTTTAATAATCTAAAACCTGATTTGGCATCATAAATGCCAGAATTTAAATTTGCATCAAAATAAATACTTCCGTTAATAAATAGTTTAGAGTTGTTATTCAAGAAAAAATAATGTCTAATTCCAACAGGTATTTCAATAGATGAATATTCTAAATTGTATTCTGTATTGTTGTTTCTTATCCCTTTAGAGCTTGTTTTTTGATAGGTAGGTTCAAAAATTAATGACCATTTGTTTTTATTGAAAGGAAAAATAAATTCACTTTCAATTCCTATTCCAAAAGAAGTAGCATCGTCAAAATAAATGCTCGAACTTTTTATTGATGAATTTATTACTGAAATACTCGAATGCGAAATTCTAGGTCTAAGTGAAAAATTGAATTCCAGTTTTTTCTTATTTATTTTTGTAAAATCAATAAAGTTGTCATTGTTACATTGATTATAATCAGTAAAAATTTTTACCAAATCTTTTTTAGAATATTCCATTTTATTTATGAAAGGTATTTTGATAGAAACACATTTTAAATCGGTAAAAAGTTGCTTTTTGAAAGTTTCATTTTTTTTGATAGAGTTTCCTATGTTGTATTCTTTGAAAAAAAGCTGTACTATTTCTTTGTCAGGTATATTATAAAAATAGATGGTTGCATTTTTCTTTGCGAACATATATAAATTTGCCCTTCCTTCAACGATTGTTTTTAAAAACAATCTTTCTTCAATAAAAATTGGATCATTTTCGTTATTGATGTCACTCAATTTTTGACTTGATTTGTCAATTTTTACAGTTCTACTGATAAATTTAAATTCATTTTGAATCCCAAATTCTATTACGCTTTCTGGATTCGCTGTCCTTTCAGCATCGCTTTCGTGAAGTTTATATATGAACTCTTCAGGGTTGTTAAGCCAATCAATATTTTTAATAAAGCAATTAATTTTTTTATTTTCGTTGTTTATGATATAGCCTTTTTCAAATCTAATTTGACTAAAAGAAACATTAGAAATAAGTAAAAATAGAAGTAAAATATTTTTCATAAATATTATTTGCTTTGATTTTTTTAATGTGCAATTTAATATTTTTTGAATACTTATATTTGTTTTTTAATTCAATTAATTTCTCATGAAAAAAATCGTAATATTTTTATTTTTTTGTTCTTTTTTATCAAATGCTCAACAAGTAGATTTATCGTATTATTTACCAAACGAACGGTACAATACTGAAATTCCAAAACCCAAAGATATTATTGGTCATGAAGTAGGTGAGTGGCATGTTACGCATGATAAATTGGTTGAATATATGAAAGCGTTAGCAGCTTCATCTGACAGAATTTCTATTGAAAACAGAGGAACTACTTACGAAGGAAGACCTTTGTTATTATTAACCATCACTTCACCAGAAAATCATAAAAATATTGAAAGTATCAAGCAAAAACATATCGCTGCAACTAATGATGCTTCTATAGATGTTTCAAACAATCCAATAATAGTTTATCAAGGATTTTCTATTCATGGAAATGAGGCAAGTGGTTCAAACGCAGCATTGGCTGTTGCCTATTATTTGGCAGCTTCTGTAGCAACTGAAACTCAAAATTTATTGAAAAATACAGTAATTTTATTTGATCCTTCTTTTAATCCTGATGGATTGCAACGTTTTGCGTATTGGGCAAATAGCAACAAAAATAAAAACATCAACCCTGATCCAAATGATAGAGAATATCATGAGGTTTGGCCTGGAGGAAGAACCAATCATTATCAATTTGATATGAATCGTGATTGGTTGCCAGTTCAATTGCCAGAAAGTAAGGCAAGGATTGCAAGTTTTCATGAATGGTTGCCAAATATTTTGACAGATCATCATGAAATGGGTAGTAATTCAAGTTTCTTTTTTCAACCTGGAATTCCTTCAAGAACAAATCCTTTGACTCCTCAAATCAATCAAGATTTGACTAGAGAAATTGGAAATTATCATGCAAAAGCGTTTGATAAAATTGGGTCATTATATTATTCTGAAGAAAGTTTTGACGATTTTTACTATGGAAAAGGTTCTACATTTCCTGATATCAATGGAAGTATTGGCATTTTGTTTGAACAAGCAAGCTCAAGAGGTCATGCTCAAGAAACCGAAAACGGAATTTTAACCTTCCCTTTTACCATCAGAAATCAAGTAACTGCTGCATTTTCGACGTTGGAAGCTGCTAAAAATATGCGCATCAAAATATTGAAATATCAGCAAGATTTTTATGCTGAATCAAGAAAAACAGTTGAGAAAAAAGCTCTTGTTTTTGGTGATGAAAAAGATGCCGCTAAAACATTTCATTTGGCAGAAGTGCTTAAAAGACAGCAAATCAACATTCACGAAGTTGCTTCTGATTTTACTCAAAATGGCAAAAATTTTAAAAAAGGGTATAGTTATGTCGTTCCAATAAATCAAAAAAATAATCGATTGTTAAAAGCAATGTTTACAGTGCAAACTACTTTTAAAGACAGTTTGTTTTATGATATCTCTGCTTGGACTTTCAATCATGCTTTTGGCGTTGATTTTGCTGAAAATGTGCCACTTTCTAGAGCAGGAAAAGAAATTAATGATTTGAGTTTGAGGAAAGGAATTGTTTCAAAACAAAGTGATTACGGCTATTTAATGCCTTGGAATGAATTTTATGCGCCAAAAGCACTAAATGTGATTTTGCAAAATGGATTGAGAGCGAAAGTTGCTCTGAAGAATTTCACGAATGAAAATACCAATTATGATTATGGAACTATTTTTATTCCAGTTCAAAATCAAGTATTGAGTTCATCAGAATTATTTCAATTTTTGACTGAAATTGCCTCAGAAAGTTCTATTTATATGAATGGTGTTTCTACTGGTTTGAATGATGGAATTGATTTAGGAAGTGAAAATTTTGCAGCCATTAAAACTCCAAAAGTGGCCATGTTGGTGGGTGATGGTATTGCAGGAAATGATTCAGGTGAAATTTGGCATTTGTTTGATCAACGTTTTGATATTGCCTTAACACGTTTGGATTTGAATTATTTTTCTAGAATTGACATCTCAAAATACACGCATATTATCATTCCAAGTAGCTCAAATATCGGAAAGTCCGAAGAAGAGAAACTGAAAACTTGGGTACTAAATGGAGGAATTATTATAGGGTATAAAAACACGGCAAAATGGTTGGCGAATTCTAAATTTATAAACCTTGAATTTGATGCTCCTAAAAAAGACTCTATCAAAAAAGTTTCTTTTGAAGACCGTTCTTTACAATCAGGTGCCCAAGTGATTGGTGGTGCCATTTTTGAAGCAACTATTGATCGTTCTCATCCTATAAATTTTGGGTATAAAAACAATACAATAGCGTTGTTTAGAAACTCAACCTTGTTTATAAAACCAGACAAAACAAGTTATAATAATCCAATTCAATACACTTCAAATCCGTTATTGAATGGATATATTTCAAAAGAAAATGCGAAAGTTATTCCAAATACAATTCCTTTTAAAGC
>JANQTK010000126.1 GCA_030731695.1 Polaribacter sp. | reverse complement strand
TGCTGTTTTTTAATGTTCAAGAATCTGATGGATTTTTTAGATTGTTTAGTTCAGTTGGCACAGAAGCTGGTACAGTTGCATTATTAAATGAAAGTTCTACTAGATTAATTAGTGAAAAACCTACTTGGACGATTGCAGAAAATGAAAATAATACATTATTGTTTTTAGCTTATTTTGAAAATGCTTCAAATTTACCAGGAGCTTATAATAGAGCTTATTCTAAAAATGGAAATTTGTATGCTTCTTTAAATTACTTTACAACAGCTCCTTTACCATCAGCTAATGAAGGTCAGTTAATTTATGTAAATCTTCCTGCAACAAATTCTTCATTGCCATCAATATTATATTTTATTAATGAAAACAATCTTGTAAGATTATCCCTAAATGGAAGTAATGCAGTTTCACAAGGAAATGTTACTTCAGGTTGGATAACTATTAATGAGATTTTTAAATTTAATGATGATATCTATTTTGTTGGTGATCAAGGTTCAGGAAATGGAATTGAATTGTACAAACATAATATATTAAATAATACTATTTCTATGGTTGGTAACTCCAACATTAATACAACAGGAGATAGCAATCCATCAGATTTTATAATTGTAAATAATAAACTTTATTTTACGGCATTTAATGGAACAGAAAGGCAATTATATGTTCATGATCCTAATGCAATTGTTCAAATAGCACCAATAAATAATACTATTGATGCTGAAGAACTTACAATTTTAGATACTGGTACTACAATATCTCTAATTTTATCATCCACTGTAAGTGGAACAAAAAGACTTGTAAGAGTTAATACAGCAAATGATAATGCTAATTTATTGGCAAATGGGGGAACAAATCCTTCAGGATTTACACCTTTTAATGGATTTATTTACTTTTCAGCTGATGGTGCTAATGGAAATGAATTATACAAAACAAACGGCATTAATACATCAACAGGTTTAGTTGCTAATATTAATACTTCAAGTAATAGTTCACCAAGAAATTTTTTAGAGTTTAATGGAAATCTTTATTTCAATGCAAATGATGGAATTCATGGTGAAGAACTTTGGAAAATAGATACTTCAGATAATGCAACATTAGTCCAAGACTTTGTTGTTGGTTCAGGATATTTTGCTCCAATACCACTTGCAGTATTTAATAATAAGTTGATATTAAGTGGTTTATTGAATAGCAATGAAAGAGAATTATTTGCATATAATGAAATTCCAACACTTACTTTTGTACCAGATGATAATTTTGAACAGCAACTAATTAATCTAGGATACGATACTGTTTTAGATGATTATGTAACTACCTCTAATATATTAAATGTGGAAACTTTAATTTTAGATGGTAGTGGAGGGCTTCCTGTATCAGATTTTACTGGTCTTGAAAACTTTAAAAATTTAAAAAAGTTCCAGTCAGTATTGAATACTGAAACAAAATTAGATTTTAGTCAAAACACAAAAATTGAAAATGTAGAGATTACTGATTTTACACTATCAAATTTAATTTTAAATCCTAGTAACAACCCTAATTTAAAAGAATTTATATTTGGATTTACCCAACTTACAAGTTTAAATTTAAGTGGATTTTCAAAATTAGGTTTTATTTATTGTGGATTTTCAAGTTCTCAATTAACAACAGTTGATATCAGTAATACCACAAATGTTAGTTTAAATGTTAATTTATCAGAAGCAAATGCATTGCAAACTGTAATTAGTGATAATTCAACAGCTTTAACATCCTTAACTTTAGACTCTAACGTTTTAACTAATTTAGATTTAACAACCAATATTAATTTAACTAGTTTATTAATAATAGGTTCAACACTATCTGAGCTTGATTTATCAAATAATGACATGCTAACAAATGTTTTATTATTTAGTACTCCAATATCTGCAATAAATCTCAAAAACGGAAATAATACTATTTTAACCAACTTTAGCTCTAATAATGGTAATGACAGTTTAAATTGCATTCAAGTTGATGATGAAAATGCTGCTACCAATGGTTTAGGAGTTTATGCCTCTTGGCAAAAACCAGCAAGTACTGTTTATTCTGAAAACTGTTCGT
Source organism: Polaribacter sp. (assembly GCA_030731695.1). GTDB lineage: Bacteria > Bacteroidota > Bacteroidia > Flavobacteriales > Flavobacteriaceae > Polaribacter. The sequence goes on along the minus strand of JANQTK010000126.1, from coordinate 3,287 downwards.
CATTATCTGTTAGTGATTTTAATAAAATCCATTTGTCAGTTCATCCAAATCCAACAGAAAATACTTTTTCTATAAAGGGAGATTATCAAAATATTTTACAAATTGAAGTTTATGATATTAATGGTAGGAAATTGAAAACTTTTTATAAAACACAAGAAAAATATTCAATTTCAGAATTAAATTCAGGGGTTTATTTTCTAAATATAAAAGGTGAAAAATCATTTTTAACCAATAAAATCATTAAAAAATAAATGCTAGAACAATTCAAAAAATACAAACTTGAAATCTCTTTAACTGTTTTATATTCTATTCTACTTTTAATAGTAAAGGTTTTACTATTCTGGAGTAATTAGTTTTTTGTTAGATAGATTAATTCCTTTAAAAAGGAATTAATCTTATTTTATACTTAAGATAAATAAAAAAACATATAAATGATTAATAAAGTAAAGTTTATAAATACCGAAATTTTATCTGATAATTGGTATACATATAAGTAAAATAGCCTATCAATACTCTAAAAAGGATGGCTCTATTAAAACGCAAAGCAGAGAATGCTATGATAGAGGTAATGGTGCAACAATATTTATTTACAATAAAGAATTAAAATCAATTATACTAACAAGACAATTTAGACTTCCAACATTTGTAAATGCTAATAAAAGCGGAATGCTGATTGATGCTTGTGCAGGACTTTTAGATAAAGATAATGCAGAAGAATGTATTAAAAGAGAAACAGAAGAAGAAACAGGTTATAAAGTTACTGAGGTTAAAAAATTTTTGAGGCATATATGTCTCCTGGATCTGTAACTGAAATACTCTATTTTTTTATTGCTGAATATTCAAAAGACATAAAAGTATCAGATGGTGTAGGAGTTGAACATGAAGAAGAAAATATCGAAGTTTTGGAAATTTCAATTGACCAAGCAATGAAAATAATAGAAAATGGCGAAATAAAAGACGGTAAAACAATAATGTTACTTCAGTATCTAAAACTTAATAAAATACTTAAATGAAAATTAAAAATTTAATCTTAATTACAACAATTTTAGCTTTGCAAAACTCACTTGCCCAAAAATCAGTTGAGGATTTCGGGTATAGACATTTTAGTATATCATTTCAAAATGATTCTGTTGATTTTATCGTTAAATCTAAAGTAGGAGATGAACTGAAGAAGAAGCCTTTATTTATTTTTATTCAAGGTTCACAGGCAAAACCCTTAATTAAGTATGATAAAAATGGAGCTCATTATTCGCCTTTTTCATTTAGTGAAAAAATATTTAGAGATAAATTTCATTTAGTTTGTATCAATAAACCTAATATTCCTTTAATAATAGAAAAATCTCAATTAGGTAAAAATGGGGAGTTTACAGATAATATTTCAAACGAACCTCCAAAGGAATACACAAAAAAAGCAAATTTAATTTATTACACAGAAAGAAATAATAAAGTCATACAGTATCTTGAAAAACAATCTTGGGTTGATACAAATATGATGGTTGTTGCTGGTCATTCAGAAGGAAGTTCTATTGCAGTAAAAATGGCAGTATCAAATAAAAGAATCACCCATTTAATATATTCAGGAGGAACTCCCTATTATTCCAGAATTTTATCAATGATTACTCAAGATAGAAAATTAGAAAACGAAAAAGAAAGTTGGGTTGAAAGTGATTTTGAATACTGGGAAAAAGTAAATCAAAATCCATTTGAAGACACAAGACAAAATGGATGGAATGCTTACAAAGGAACTTTTACTTTTTCTGAATTACTAAATGACGATTTTAAACGTCTTACAATTCCAGTTTTGATTTCTTATGGTACAAAGGATGAAGCTTGCCCATTTAATGATTTACTTCGTATAGAAATGATTCAGGAAAACAAAAAAAATATACATTTTAAAGCTTATTTTAATAGAGAACATAATTATTTTGAATTACAACAAAACGGAAAAGTAAATTATGAAAAATTTGGTTGGGATATAGTTGGTACTGATTGGTTAATGTGGTTAGCTTTAAATAAAACATAAAAAAAATAAATTAAAGTATTAATTTTTTAATATAACCGTTAATTTATTCTCACAATTTAATTTAAAAACAAAACAAACAATTATGAAAAAAATAATTTTAGGTTTAATTATAGTTTTAATTGTTTCTTGTAAAGAAAAACAAAAGATTGGATTTTCTATTAAAGGAAAAACAAACGGATTCGAAAATGGTACATTAATTTATCTGAAAATTGATAATAAAACTTTAGACTCTACAAAAGTTGAGAACAACACTTTTAAATTTAATACTAAACTGCCATTATCTCCAATAAAATTGTTACTTCATAATAAGGATTTTTCGAATTATAGGATTTTTTGGGCTGAAAATAATGCTATGATATTTGATGCAAGTAAAACTGATTTTAGAAATGCTAAAATTACGGGATCTGAGGCAGAAAATTTAAGCTTTAGTCTTAATAAAAAAATCGAAACTTTATCAATAAATGAAAGACAAAAAATGGAAATAGAGTTTGTGAGAAGCAATCCTAATAGTATTGTAAGTGCTGATATATTATCTATTTACTCTACAACTTGGGGAAAAGAAAAAACAAAAGAACTCTTTTTGCAATTTTCAAAAAACATTAAAAACTCAAAATATGGAAAAGAAATTGAAGAATATTTAGAGTTCAATAAAGAACCAAAAATTGGCGAACAATTTATAGATTTCGAATCTGAGAACCAAAATGGTGAATTTAAGAAGTTGTCTGAATTAAAAGGGAAAACAGTTCTTCTTGAGTTTTGGGCGTCTTGGTGTGCTCCTTGCAGAAAAGAAAACCCAAAACTTTTAGATATATATAAAAAATATAATTCAAAAGGATTTGAAATATTTTCAGTTTCATTGGATGAAGACAAAAGTAGTTGGATAAGAGCAATTAATGAAGATAATTTAATTTGGGAACAAGTAAGTGATTTAAAAGGTAATAGAAATAAAGCTTCATTAATTTATGGGGTTAGTGGAATACCTGATAACTTTTTAATTTCCGAAAATGGTAAAATAATTGCAAGAAATTTAAGAGTGGACAAACTAAATAAAAAGTTAGAAGAAATACTGAAACAATAAAAAATTTCAATAAAGAGAAAGTAGCTATATTATTGAATAAAATTTATTTTAATGATAATCAGACTTTTGTCAAAATATTATTCCAGGAGAAACAAAAAATACAATTACAGTAAATACTTGTGGAATTTACAGTTTTTATTGTTGTACTATATATTGTCCTGATGTATGCATGTATTTAGGAGATAC
>JANQTK010000125.1 GCA_030731695.1 Polaribacter sp. | reverse complement strand
CTACCATTCTATAATTTTCTGGATGAATTCCTTTTTTCATTTTATAATATTTTAATACTTTATTGTTATGTTTGCTTGCGTAAAGTTGGTAAGGTTTTACACGATTTCTCTAAATAGCTAAATATTACTATTTTGAGGTTGCAAATTTAAGTTATTTTTTTAATTTACAAATAAATAATTTACATTTATTTGTATTGTTAAAAAGGAAGATAAAAAATATTCCAATTCTTAAACACAATACACATTAATAAAGACAAAAACAACGTACATGAAAATTCGTTTTATCATTTTTTTCTCAATAATTTCATCCCTCTTTATCATTTCATGCAATGATAATTATAAATTTACGCTAGAAGTTCCTAAAAACACTTCTCTAAATCAATCAATATCAGCCACTGTTAAAGAACAAAATGACAAGCCTATTGATAGTATTCACTTTTTTATCAACGGAATAAAAAGTATTTCTTCAGGAAATAAAACTACTTTTAACACGCAAGATTTTGGTGTTGGTAAACATCAAATTTCAGCACTGATTTTTTATCCGGGAAAAACAAAAAAAATCAATAACTCTATTGAAGTTTTAGCATCAAAATCTCCAGAGGTTTATACCTATAAAATTATCAATTGGTATCCTCATGATACAAAAGCTTACACGCAAGGCTTAGAATATTACAAGGGTTTTTTATACGAAACTACTGGAAGAAGAGGACAATCTAGCTTGCGAAAAGTTGAAATTAATACAGGAAAAGTATTGCAAAAAATAGATTTAGACAAACAGTATTTTGGTGAAGGGATGACCATTTTGAATGGTAAAATTTTTTGGCTAACATGGCAAGCTAAAAAAGGATTTATATATAATTTAGAAACTTTTCAACTTGAAAAAGAGTTTGCTTATGATAATAGTGCAGAAGGTTGGGGATTCACAAATAATGGTGTTGAACTCATAAAATCTGATGGGACACATAAAATTTGGTTTTTAGATGCTGAAAATCAAAAAGAAAAACGATTTATTCAGGTTTACACCAATAAATATGCAGTTGATGATTTGAATGAATTGGAATTGATTGATGAAAAATTATATGCAAACAAATACCAACAAAATGCCATCGTAATTATTGATATCAAAACAGGAGAAGTTTTGGGAGTTGCTGATTTGACTGATTTGAAGAAAGAAATGGAAAAAACACAAAAATTAGTTGCCAATGATGAGGTTTTAAATGGAATTGCATACGATAAAGAAAACAAACGCCTTTTTGTTACTGGAAAAAACTGGGGAAAACTTTTTGAAATCGAATTGATTAAAAAACAATAATTCACTCAATTAAAAGTTCTATTTTTATAAAAAATTTAGCATGCGTACTTTTTTAGCTTTTTTACTTTTTTTAGTGCTTATTGTTGTTAGTTCTTGCCGAAAAGATTTTTCAACAATTCCAAGTTTTGGAAAATTGGAATTTTCAAAAGACACCGTTTTTTTAGATACTGTTTTCACTAATATTGGCTCAGCAACCTATAATTTAAAAGTATATAATAGAGGAAATAAAGCGATTACGATTCCAAAAATTTCTTTAGAAAACGGAACTACATCAAACTACAGATTGAATGTTGATGGAATTCCCGGAAAAGAATTTGTAAATATTGACATTTTAGCAAAAGATAGTATTTACATTTTTGTAGAAACCACTATTAATGCCAATGCCGTTTCAAATCCTTTATACACAGACCGAATTTTGTTTGACAATGGCAACAATCAGCAAGATGTTGATTTGGTGACTTTGGTGCAAGATGCCCATTTTATATATCCAGGCAGAAACCCAATATCCATGAAAATTGATAGTTTAACTATTGATGGTCAACCTACTACTATAAAAGGACGCTTTTTAACGGATGCTGAATTGACGTTTTCAAATACAAAACCAACCGTTATTTATGGTTATGCAGCAGTTCCTGAAAACAAAACACTGACAATTAACGCAGGTGCAAAAGTGCACTTTCACAGCAATTCAGGATTGATAATTGACAAAAAAGCTACCTTAAAAGTAAATGGAAATCTGAATGAAAAAGTAGTTTTTGAAGGTGATAGATTGGAAAATAGTTTTAGTAAAATTCCTGGACAATGGGGCACCATTTGGATGCGTGCAGGAAGTAAAGACAACGAAATTCATCATGCGCAAATTAAAAATGGTGTGATTGGTATTTTGATTGATAGCATTGGGTCCAACTCCTCTCCTACTTTACAGCTTTCAAATACCGAAATTTACAATCATTCCAACTTCGGAATTTTAGCAAGAGAAACTCATATTGTTGCTCATAATGTAGTCATTGGTTCTGCAGGACAAGCTTCGTTAGCTGCAACTATTGGAGGAACTTATAATTTTACACACTGTACATTTGCCAATTTTTGGAATAATGGCATCAGACAATTACCAGCAGTTTTGGTAAATAATTTTTTCGTTTATGAAAATGCATCAGGACAAGAAATTATAGAAACTAGAGATCTAATAGCGGCAAATTTCACGAATTGCATTTTTGATGGAAACAACAATATTGAGTTTTTATTGGATAAAGTTGACGGAGGTTTGTTCAATTACAACATCCGAAATTGTATGATTTCTTTCATTGATTCCAACAATTCATTTGCTGATAATGCAGAAATGAAATTCACAAACAATCCAAACTATCAAAACATCATCCTAAATGGTTTGGCAGATTTTAGAAATACACAAAACGAAGATTTTATCATTGGTGAAAATTCAGCGGGAATTAACAAAGCAATATCAAGCAGTTTTCCTTTTGATATTTTAGGAGTGAATAGAACCAATACTCCAGATATTGGCGCTTATCAACACATCATTTTTGATTGATTTATTGTTTATAAATAACACCATCTTTCATTACAAAAACAACATTTTCCATTGTAGCAATGTTTTTTGTTGGATCTTCATCTACAGCAATGATATCAGCAAAAAAACCTTTCTTAATTTGTCCTAATTCATTTTCCATTTTCAATAATAGTGCATTTGTAATAGTCGCTGATTGAATTGTTTCCATAATAGGCATTCCTGCAGCAGCCATAAATCCGAATTCTTTGCCATTATTTCCGTGTTTAAAAACACCTGCATCTGTTCCAAAGGCAATTTTTACCCCTTTTTTATAGGCTTTCCCAAAGGTTCCTTGAATTTGTGGTCCAACAGCCAACGCTTTTGGAACTACAATATCTGGATAAAAACCTTTGATGGTAGCTTTTTCAGCAACTTCTTTCCCAGCAGTAATTGTAGGAACCATATAAACATCATATGTAATCATTAAATCCATCGTTTCATCACTCATATACGTACCATGTTCTATGGTTTTTACACCGCCCAAAATAGCTCTTTTCATACCTTCATCTCCATGTGCGTGTGCAGCTACAAACATTCCATAATCCTTAGCAGTTTCGCAAATTGCTTTGATTTCTTCAATGGTAAATTGTGGATTGTCACCCGATTTTGCCACACTTAACACGCCTCCAGTTGCTGTAATTTTTATCCAATCTGCACCATTTTTATAACGCTGTCTTACCGCTTTTTTAGCATCATCAATAGAATTTATAACGCCTTCTTTTGGTCCTGGATCACCAATAAAAAGTTTATTCCCACCATTTGTTGGGTCTGCATGACCACCTGTAGTTGCCAATGATTTTCCTGCTGTAAAAACTCTTGGACCAGGAATTTTACCTTGATCTATGGCATTTCTGATAGCAATATTTACACCTGTTCCACCCAAATCTCTAACAGTTGTAAAACCGTTTAATAACGTAGTTTTGGCAAATCCAACAGAATTAAAAGCGACATCTGCTTCATTTAAAATGTATTTCTCCAATTGTGTTTTGGGATTGAATTCCTGTTCTATATGAACGTGAAAATCAATCAAACCTGGCATTACTACTTTATCTTTTAAATCAATTGTAGTCGAATTTTTGCTTTTCGCAATCAAAAAACCATCTACAACATCAATAATCTTATTTTTTTCAATAATTATAGTCTTGTTAGTTTCAATTTTTCCTGATTTTGTATCGATTAATTTTCCACATAAAATATGTGTCGTTTGCGAAATGGTATGTTGAATCAAAAAAAGTGCACAGACAAAGAAGAATATTTTTTTCATTTGGGTTGTATTAGTTTCTAAATGTATGAAAAATTGAGTAATTTGCTCAATAATTTTTTGACAGATGAAACACATAATTATAACGGGTACAAGTAGGGGAATTGGATTTGAATTGGCAAAATTATTTGCTGAAAAAGGGCATAAAGTTCTAGCAATTTCAAGAAATGTAAAGCCATTAACTGATATAAATCACCCAAATATCACCACACTTTCTGTGGATGTTTCGCAAACATCTGACTTGAAAAAAGTTACCGAATTTGTAGAAAATAATTGGAAAAAAGTTGACATTCTCATTAATAATGCAGGAAAACTCATCAACAAACCATTCACTGCATTGACCACAGAAGACTTTTTAGAAGTGTACAAAGTAAATGTTTTTGGAGTTGCTGAACTCACAAAAAATATGATTCAGTTTTTACAAAAAGGCAGTCATGTAGTGACAATCAGTTCTATGGGAGGCATTCAAGGCAGCATGAAATTCCCAGGTTTAGCAGCCTATTCATCTGCAAAAGGAGCAGTAATTACATTATCAGAATTGCTGGCTGAAGAATACAAAGAACAACAAATTGCGTTCAATGTTTTGGCAATTGGAGCTGTTCAAACAGAAATGTTGGCAGAAGCTTTTCCAGATTATAAAGCACCACTTTCTGCGTCTGAAATGGCTGAATATATGTACGAATTTGCTATTAATGGCAACAAATTTTACAACGGAAAAGTATTGCAAGTTTCCTCTTCAACACCTTAGTTTTTGAAATCAGATTATCAAAATTATATTCCGCAAAAATCCATTCCTTTTGTTGATTTTTTAATTGAAAAGCATTCTTTTGATTTAAAAATAGTCAATGAAAGAGCCACAAAACATGGAGATTTTAGAAAACTTCCGAATGGAAAATTTCAAATCACTATCAATAATAATTTGAATAAATATCAATTTTTATTGACATTAGTTCATGAAATTGCACATCATGTAACGCATGAAAAATTTGGTCGAGCGCAACCTCATGGCAAAGAATGGAAAACTGTTTTTCAACATTTAATGTTGCCCTTTTTACATCCAGAAATATATCCAAAAGAAATCTTAGGATATTTGGCAAGCTATCTGAAAAATCCAAAAGCAAGCACAGATGCTGATGCTAAATTATCATTAGCATTAAGAGGAAATGAAGCTGAATCTGGAAAATTGTTTGTTTTTAGCATTCCAAATGGAGGTTTTTTTGAATTTAAAAAC
>JANQTK010000124.1 GCA_030731695.1 Polaribacter sp. | reverse complement strand
TTCTCTGCTAATACTTTCTTTGCAGATGAAGTAGCTAAAACTGCTTGTCCTGTAGGGATTAAAAAGTTTCTACCATAACCGTTTTTCACAGTTACAACATCATCTTTAAATCCTAAATTTTCTACGTCTTGTCTTAATATCAATTCCATATCTCTACTTCTTTATTATTTTAACATATCACCAACGTAAGGCATTAACGCTAAATGACGCGACCTTTTAATGGCTTGAGCCACTTTACGTTGATATTTTAATGAGGTTCCTGTTAAACGTCTTGGTAAAATTTTACCTTGTTCATTTACTAAATACAATAAGAAATCAGCATCTTTATAATCGATGTATTTGATACCTTTTTTCTTAAATCTACAGTATTTGTTTTCTTTTTTGGTTTCAATGTCAAGAGGCGTTAAATATCTTACATCAGCAGATTTGCCTCCTTTTGATTGTTGTTCAATAGTTTCCATGGCTTATTTTTTTGCAGATTTAACACGTTCTCTTCTTTTCTCAGCCCAAGCAGCAGCATGTTTGTCAAATTTAACAGTCAAATAACGCATAACGCTATCATCTCTTCTAAATTCTAACTCGAATGCAGCAATTGCTTCACCAGCTACTTTGTACTCAAATAAGTGATAAAAACCACTTTTTTTCTTTTGAATTGGGTATGCTAATTTTTTTAAGCCCCAATCTTCCTTTGAAATCATTTCGGCACCTTTAGAAACCAAATAGTCCTCGAACTTTTGTACTGTTTCCTTTATCTGAGTATCAGATAAAACGGGATTCAAAATGAAAACAGTTTCGTAATGATTCATAAGTAAATATTTATTGTTTATTTTTAAGGGTGCAAATATAGTAACTTTTTAGGAATTACCAATTACTTATTTTGGTTTAAATTTTTTTTATATTGCATCGACTTTATTGTAATAATATGCAAATTCCAGAAATACCTAATTTAATACATTATGCGATTCCCTTTTTTATAATTACGGTTATCATTGAAGTTATTTTGACGGTAAAAATAAGGCTCGAAGACTATGAATTTAAAGACGCTGCTACTTCGATTGCTATGGGTTTGGGAAATGTCTTTTTGGGATTAATTTCAAAAAGTTTGGTACTGGTTGTTTTTTTATTTTTTTATAAATTCAAACTTTTTACGATTCCTTTTGCTTGGTGGTCTTGGATTTTGGTATTGTTTGCCGAAGATTTTTGCTATTATTGGTTTCACAGAACGAGTCATGAAAATCGCTTGTTTTGGGCAAGTCATGTAGTACATCATTCCTCTCAAAAATACAATTTAAGTACTGCATTACGGCAAACTTGGTCAGGAAGTTTTTATTCTTTTATTTTTTGGATTCCGTTGATTTTATTGGGTTTTCATCCTATAATGGTGTTGGTTCAAATTTCAATTAGTTTGTTATATCAATATTGGATTCATACAGAATTGATAAAAAAATTGCCCAATTGGTTTGAAGCTGTTTTCAACACGCCCAGTCATCACAGAGTGCATCATGCCACCAATCCACAATATTTGGATCGTAATCATGCAGGAATTTTTATAATTTGGGACAGATTGTTTGGAACTTTTGAACCCGAAGTTGAAAAACCAGTGTATGGTTTGGTAAAAAACATAAACACATACAATCCTGTAAAAGTTGCTTTTAATGAATGGCTTCAAATGTTTAATGATGCCTTTACATCGAAAACTAGCTTTTCAAATCGATTGAAATACTTGATAAAACCTCCAGGATGGAAACACGATGGCACTGGAATTTTATCAACTGATTTGCGGAAAGAATGGGAACAAAAAAAAGGTAAGTGAAACACTTACCTTTTTTTAATCTATATTTTGTTGAAACTTATGCTTCAAAAGCGTGTAATAATTCTTCGTAAACGATTTCACCTTTTACAATGTTCAATCCTTTTTCTAAGGTTTTATCTCTGTTACAAGCTTCTCTCCATCCTAAATTTGCAATTTTTAGAACATAGCTTAATGTAACGTTTGTCAATGCTAAGGTAGATGTATAAGGCACTGCACCTGGCATATTCGCCACACAATAATGTACAACATCGTCAATAATATAGGTGGGATCTTCATGAGTAGTTGGTCTTGTAGTTTCAAAACAACCCCCTTGATCTACAGCAACATCTACAATTACAGTTCCAGGTTTCATTTCTTTCAACATGTCTCTTGTAATCAATTTTGGAGCTTTCCCTCCTTTTACCAATACTCCACCAATAATTAAATCGTGCGTTTTGATGTGTTGACGAATACTATATTCATTAGAAAATGCAGTTATTACATGGTTTGGTAACACATCATTCAAATAGCGTAAACGTTTCATATTTACATCCATAATGGTTACACTAGCACCTAAACCTGCAGCCATTTTTGCAGCTTGTACACCTACAACACCAGCACCTAAAATCAATACTTTTCCAGGAGCAACTCCAGGAACGCCACCTAATAAAATGCCTCTTCCTTTGATTGGTTTTTCTAAGTATTTAGCACCTTGCTGAATTGCCATTCTTCCTGCAACTTCAGACATTGGTGTTAATAAAGGCAATGTACCATCTTCATCTTCTACAGTTTCGTAAGCAATGCAAATTGCTTTTCTACGGATCATTGCTTTGGTCAACTCTTCACTTGAAGCAAAGTGAAAATAAGTAAACAAAATTTGATCTTCTTGAATCAAATCATATTCGGATGCAATTGGCTCTTTTACTTTTACAATCATTTCACTTGACGCATACACTTCTTCGATAGTTGACAAAATGATAGCACCTACATCTTCGTAATCTTTATCTAAAAAACCACTTCCTTCACCTGCAGTTGATTGTACATATACAGTATGATTATGTTTCTTTAAAGCAAAAACGCCAGCAGGAGTCATTCCTACTCTATTTTCGTTGTTTTTAATTTCTTTAGGAATCCCTATTTTCATGATATTTGATGTATGAATTTACGGTGTTAAAAGTACGTCGATTTTCAGAATTCTTAAAATATTTAGACTTTTAGATGCGCTTTTATTAAAACTGCATCATAAAATACGTTTTTTTAAATTATTATCAACAAATTGATTCATTATAAATTTTTTAAATAAAATATTAAGAGAAATATTGCTTATGCATGGAGAGTTGATAAATTCACGACAATAGTGTTTGTTTGATAAATGAAACAAAAGAAATTAAAATTATCAATTTACATTCAAAATTCATGCAAAAAAAAACCACTTCAAGTTGAAGTGGTTTTTCTTGAAAGATAATTTCTAGATTCTTGTTCTAGAAATTTCTACTCCAGTTGGGAATTTTAAATCTCCCTGATTTTCAACTGTGATAAAAACTTCACTAAAATCAAAAGGAGTTACTGTTTTGAATGAAGATTTTTCAGCATTGTCATTCATTAATTGTCCAACGTTTTTAATTCCATAGTCATTGGTAACAACCCAAACACTATACACTTTTCCTGGAGGGCTCATTCTGTCTGGACTTGCCAAATTTTTCGCAGTAATTTCTAATGTAATGTTTTTGTTACTATCTGTTTTTTTAACCGCCTTAATATTTGCTGCTGGTACAACATTTGATACTGGAAACCTTGCTGTGGTTCCACAAGCTGTTAATGATAATAGAACAATCAATGTCAGTAAATAAGATACTGTTTTCATACTCTTAAATTAATGTTTCCTACTCTTATCGTTTTTCGGATTTCACACCTTTTAAAAATGTTTGGTCATTTTTTTTAAGTCTTCTTTCAATTCTTGTTGAAATAGCAAAGACTACTATCTATATAGCACAATACGTGCCAACGAGTGTTTTGGCAGACGTATTAAAAAACAACTTTTAAGAAAGGAAAATGGAAGTTATATATTTCACAGTTTTATATTTAAGAAACCCTTGCTATATAACAACTAAATGAAAATCAACAAATTAATTCTTCAATAAATACGGTTTTAATATTCTTTGCCAAATTCGGTAACCTTCAGGTTTCATGTGGAGTTTGTCACTTGCAAACAATTCTGGACGATAATTTCCATCACTTGTCAACATGTTTTTATAAATATCAACAAAAGTCATATTAGATTCATTTTCAATATATTCTTTCATTAATTTATTGGTTTGAATCATTTTTTCTTTGTATAAATCTCCTGCAGGACTTGGTTTTATAGAAATATATACAATAGGAACTTGAGGCAATTTTTTACGAATCATTGTGATTAGTTTCTTTGTATCATTAAAAATACTATCTGCAGTATTTACAGGATATTTTAAATCATTTTCGCCAATATACAGTACAATTTGACTCGGATTGTAATCAAAAATAAGTTGATCTGCATAACAAATAATATCTTTTATTTGTGCACCTCCCAAACCTTTATTGATGACTTTGTATTTATCAAACTTTTTTTCAATGTTTTTCCACAATCTGATGGATGAACTGCCTACAAAAACAATGGGATTTGTGGGTACGTTATATATTTTTTCAAAAGTTTTGATTGCTCGAATTTCATCAGAATAGATGGGTTTATCTTGCGAAAAAATATTTGAAACAGAAACTATTGATCCTATTATAAATAGAACGACATATTTGTCAATTCTTAAATCTGTATTTACACTATTTTTTAAATCCATATGGAATTTTAAGCTATCTTAATTTTTATACTATACAATTTTGTATTCATTATTTTAATGAAAAAGTAGTTGAAAGTTGGCTTAGAAATTCAAAATTCAAAGGCTTTTCAATAAAACTAATGATATTTGGATTCTTTGTTGATTTATCAACATCATCATGATTTACTGAGGAAGAAAGCATATAAATATAAAATGAATCAGTTATTTCCACTTTATTTTGTTCTAATCGTTCTAAAAAATCCCAACCTGTCATCAATGGCATATTAACATCTAAAAATAAAAATAGCTTGTGATTTTCTTCCTTGGGAATTGTTGTACTAAAAAATTCTATAGCTTCTTCAGGATCTACAAATGAGATGATTTTTGTCCCTGGAAACTCGTCTTCAATCAAAATTTCGCTTAACATATTATTGATGGCGTCATCATCAACTAAAACAAATGTTACTTGTGTATTCATATTTTTTTTAATTAAAGCTCAAATTCAATTTTAAACTCAGTTCCTTTATTAATTTCACTACTTACCGAAATTTTTCCACCCAAAGATTCTACCTGTGATTTTACCATAAACAATCCCAAACCTTTTCCATCTACATGTATATGAAATCGTTTATAGAGTCCAAAAATTTGCTCTTGATTTTTACTCATATCAAAACCTAGACCATTATCTTTAAAAAATAAAACAATATTTTTTCCATTCAAAGCACTTTTAATTTCAATCACCGGATTTACTTGAAACTGTTTGTATTTTATGCTATTTGTTATAAGATTATAAAAGATACTGTAAAGGTAGCTTTTAATGGTTATCATTTCACTAACTTCATTAAAATCTAAAATAAATCGTACTTGATCACTATTAATTTGATTAGAAATTGAAGAGGTAATTTTTTCGACCAAATCCGAGAATTTAATAGTCGCTTTTTGCTCGCTAATCGATTTTCTTATCTGTAAGATATTATTCAAATCTCTGATAACATTGTCTAAAGCTAATACTGATTTGTTTAAGGCTACATCCAATTCTTTTTTCTTTTCAGGAATCAAATCCTTTGTAAGCATGTAACTGTTAATACCGATAATATTGGCAACTGGCGCTCTTAAATTATGAGAAACAATATTTGTAAATTGTTCTAAATCTCTGTTTCGTTGAATTAAATCGTTCATGATTTTTACTTTTTCGTTTTCAATCTTTTTTTGCAACGAAATATTTCTCATGATTTTAGATGTTGCAATTACATTGCCATTTTCATCTACTATTGGAGACAGTGTTAACGAAACATGAATTTCTTCGCCACTTTTTGTTACACGCAAAGTTTCGAAATGATCTAAAAGCTCTTTATTTTGTATTTTTTCGGAAAGTATTCCTTGTTCTTCATAAAAACTTGGGGTCATTAATTGAAAGATAGGTTTTCCAATAATTTCACTCGCTTTATAACCAAATATTATTTCAGCACCATTGTTCCATGAAGTTATGATATTTTCATTTGAAATAGCCATAATGGCATCATGGGTTGAATTTACAATTAAAGATGAGATTGCTAATTGTTCTTCATGTTTTTTTCGTTCGGTAATGTCACGCCCAATAGAATAATATTTTTTGGATGTATTGTTGATAAAAACGTTCCATTCAATCCAAATGGTATCACCTCCTTTTTTTAAAATTTGAACAGGAAAACTTTCAAGTGCTATTCCATTTCTTAAATCTTGAGCTATTTTTAGTGTTTCAGAGATATTGCTTTTATAGATGATTTCGTTATATTCTCTATTCAATAACTCTTCTTTATCATATCCCAATATTCTTAACATTTTCAGATTTACTATTTCAAATAACCCTTTTTGATTGGTTACTGCCAATAAGTCATTACTATTTTCAAAAAAATGACGGTATTCTTTCAATTTATTTTCAGCAATTTTATTGGCTGTAATATCTCTAATAATTGCTTGGATATATGGTTTTTCATCAATTTTAAGAAGATTAAGCCTTATTTCAGCAATAAAAACGGTACCATCTTCTCTACAATGCTCCCATTCAAAAAATTGTGATTTTCCTTGATAAACTGCTTGAACTCTTTTTTTAATATCTTCTTCTGAAAGTGTTCCATCTGATTGATATTTTGGAGAATATTTACTTGGATTCCCACCAATAAGTTGCTCTCTTGTAGTTCCAAATAAATTAAGTGCACTTTTATTACAATCTACCCAAAAACCATCTAAATACAGTAAAATTGCATCCACAGAATTTTCAAACAAAGACCTATATTTCAACTCCTTTTCTTGAAGCTCTCTATTTCGAAGATATTTTTCAGTAATATCTCTATTTACCCCAATAATTCTAAAGGGTTTTCCGTTTTTGTCTTTGATAATTTTCGCATCCGATTTTATGTAAGCTATTTCTCCATTCTCTTTGACAATTCGAAAACTAGAATCAAAAGGGTTATCATTTTCAAGAATTAAAGTTGATTCATACATGGCTCTTTCTTTGTCATCGGAATGTAATGTATTTGCCCAATCATCATAATCAACAGTATTATTGGCACTTTTTAAACCATACATTTCAAACATTTTATCATCCCAAATCATTTTTCTTTCTTCTATAATACCATCCCAAACACCTATTTTTGCAGCATCAAGTGCCAATTTTAGTCGTTGTTCATTTTCTTCAAGCTTTTTGTTTGTTTCAATCAATTGTAGTTCAATCAATTTTCTTTTGGTAATATCTTGACAGGTTCCGATAACGCTTTTGGGAGCACCTTCTTCGTTGAAATAAACTTTCCAACGTTTTTCAACATATTTCAGTTTTCCTGAAGCAGTAATGATTCTGTGCTCAACAGAATTGAAATCTTTTGAACTAAAAGACTTGAAAAATACTTCATTGATCAATTCTCTATCTTCTGGATGTACATAGCTTATAAAAGATTCGTGAGTAGGTGTAAAAGTATGAGGGTCTAACTCATAAGTATGAAAGTTTTCTTCAGACCAAATTACATCAAGGGTTTCTAAATCTGTTTGCCAATTCCCAACTTTGGCGGCTTTTTGGGCTTGCAACAATCTAAATTCGCTTTCTTCAACCAATTTTTTTGCTTTGAGTAGCTCATTATTTTGTTGAATAATGACTTCATTTACTTCTTTGATCTGAAATTCTTTGTTTCTAATATCTGTAATATCTTGAACTAAAGTCACATATTCATCACCAATAGCTAAACAATAACTTTCAATAATTTTTACACTTCCGTCTTTGCAATGAACAATTGATTCAATGGACTCACATCGTTGATTTGTTTTAATCGAATTTGCTACTTTGTCATCCCAAATTTTTCTGATTTGATTTCTATATTTTTCATTCGGATACACTTTTTGAAACCAAGCTTCTTCAGTTGGCACATCAGTAATATCATACCCTAGCATTTCAATCAAAGTTTTATTGAAAAAAGTAATTTCATTATTCAATTTTTCAATACTCAACCCAAAAGGAAGATTTTCTAGAATTTGATTGAGTTTTTCAGCATCCTTTTTAATTTTTTCTTGGGCGTTTTTTCGCTCCGTAATCAATTCCGAAAAAATCATGATGCCGCCAATTTCATTTGATTTTTTATACCAAGGGCGCACTTCCCATCTTACCCATTCAATTTCACCATTCAATCGAACAAAAGCATCTTCATCTCGTTTTTCTACAGCACCATTCAAACAACGCTGAAGAACACCTTTCCAATCATCATTGATTTCTGGAAAAATATCAAAATGATATTTGCCTTTAAGGTCTACATCTTCCAATTTAAAACGTGTCAACCAATTTTTACTAGTAGCAATATATCTCAAATCATTGTCCAGCATTGCAATAGGAATTGGATTGTCTTGAATAAAAGTTGCTAGTAATTGGTCATGTTCATCAGAATCGAAAAAGAGAGGTTGTTCATTTTTGATTTCTTTGGTTTGCACCAACACTGTTTTTTCATCAATAAAAATAAATTGATGAAGTGAAAATTGGGCTGAAGAATTGTCATCAATATTGATAAGAACAATTCTCTCAAATGAGTTTTTAGTTGCTATACATTTTTGTAAATCATCAATTATTGATGAAACATTACTGTAAAATTCACTTGCTTTGACTCCAATGCATCCATTTTTTTTATAACTAAAATCACTGATCGCCAATTCATTCGCATCAACTAAATCAAAGTCATTATCTATATTTTGCCATATATATGAAGGTATTGGCAGTGATTTAAAAACTGCTTGGAAAGTGTTAGGAAGCTGGTTTGGGTGAGTTTTCATATTCTTTTCAAATCAGTAATTGATTTAAGTTAGTAAGTAGTTTATACATTCATTTTCTTCATATTGAAGACAGCATTTTATTGTTTTGATATTGGTACCTAATTTAAGAAATTTTTGTTAATTAACACAAATTATTTTTGCTGAGGAATTTATGGTAAAAATTTGAATGTAAAACGTATGTTTTAGAGGTAGAAAATAGATTTACCACATTAGATTAACCTGTTGGGTGTAATTGAGTTTTGAAATAAATTTGCCACGAATTCACGGATTTTTTATAAATATGAATCCAATAAATTTAAATTTTCATCAAAGATGAAAACAATTATGGTGATGAAATCCTTAAAATTGGTGAATTCGTGGCAAAAAAATATATTTTAGTATTCAATAAAATAATTGCACACAACGAGTTAAATTAATCCTTTCCAACCGCTTCATAAGTGGGTAAAGGAAAGCTCATTTTCATCAATTCAATTTTGTCAAACAATTCTCCAACTCCTAAACTAGACCAAATGATGAACAAACCAAGAATTATTTTTAATATTAAAAGCGTTTTCTGTGGAATTTTCTCAATAAATAAATTAATGATTGGCAAAAAGAAAAGAATTGATAAAAGAATAATGAACAACCCATAAAAAGGATCATTTCCCCAAAATGTATTAACAAAACCAATATAAAAGAATAAAAGCCCAAATAAAAGATTGATAATAATACGGATTGTTGATTTTTCCATGTGATATAAATTTTTAGGTTGTTTGATGATTTGAACTTTTAACTACTTTTCTTTTTTTAGTATAAAAAAAACTGTGAAATACTTGATAAAGTACCTCACAGTTTTTGTTTTAATGATTTGAAAATTAGAAAAAAATACTTTTTAACTTACAGCAACTTGCCTATAACTTCCATTTTCTAATTTTTCTCTAATTGCAGAAAATGCTTTGATGGTTTCATCAATATCTTCTTGTGTATGTGTAGCAGTAGGAATCAATCGTAAAATAATCAATCCTTTAGGAATTACTGGATACACCACAATAGAACAGAAAATTCCATGATTTTCGCGCAAGTCATTTACCATTGCCATTGCTTCAGGAATGTCTCCTTGCAAATACACTGGAGTAATACAAGTTTGTGTAGATCCTAAATCAAAACCAGCTGCACGTAACCCTGATTGCAACGCGTTTGTGTTTCTCCATAAAGTTTCTTTCAATTCTGGCATAGTACGCATCATATCCAAACGCTTTAAAGCGCCTTTTACCATTGCCATAGGCAACGATTTTGCAAACATTTGTGAGCGTAAATTGTATTGTAAATACTGAATTACATCTTTATCACCTGCTAAAAATGCACCAATTCCAGCCATTGATTTGGCGAAAGTGGCAAAATACACATCAATTTCGTCTTGTACTCCTTGTTCAAAACCAGTACCTCTTCCTCCTTCTCCAAGCGTTCCAAATCCGTGAGCGTCATCAACCATCAAACGGAAATTGTATTGTTTTTTAAACGCTGCAATTTCTTTTAATTTTCCTTGTTCACCTCGCATTCCAAACACACCTTCCGAAATTACTAAAATTCCACCACCAGTTTGTTCGGCCATTTTAGTTGCACGTTTGATGTTTTTTTCAAAGCTTTCCATATCATTATGACGATATACAAAACGTTTTCCTTGGTGCAAACGAACTCCATCAATAATACAAGCGTGTGTATCAATATCATACACAATGATATCGTGTTTTGTAACCAACGCATCAATTGCTGACATGATTCCTTGATATCCAAAATTGAGTAAATATGCACTTTCTTTGTTCACAAATTCAGCACATTCTTGTTCTAATTGTTCGTGAAAATCGGTGTGTCCAGACATCATTCTTGCACCCATAGGATATGCCATTCCGTGTTCGGTTGCAGCTTCTCCATCAGCTTTCAATACTTCTGGATGGTTTGCCAATCCTAAGTAATCATTGATACTCCAAGTAATTACTTTTTTTCCGTTGAAAGACATTCTGTTGGAAATAGGGCCTTGTAATTTTGGAAATACATAGTAGCCTTCAGCTTGTTCTGCCCATTTTCCTAAAGGTCCTTTATCTAATTTTATTCTTTCAAATAAATCTTTCGTCATGATGTGTAAATTATAATTTAATTAGTGCAAATTAACCGCTTTTTTTGGAGTTAATCAAATGTTATGGAAAGGTTATTTTTATTCAAAAAAACCTTGTTTTTTCATCCAATCATCACTGTATATTTTGTTCATATAGCGAGAACCGTGATCTGGAAAAATCAATACAACAACACTGTCTTTATCGAAATAATTTTGTGCTGCAAATTGTTTCGTGGCTTGAACTACTGCTCCTGAGGTATAGCCTGCAAAAATGCCTTCGGCTTTTACGATTTCTCTGGCTGTAAGTGCTGCTTCTTTATCTGATACTTTTTCATAAATGTCAATCACATCAAAGTCTGTAGCAGATGGAATTAAATTTTTACCCAAACCTTCTATCCTGTAAGGACTGATTTCGCCTTTGTCAAAAACCCCAGTTTCGTGGTATTTTTTCAACACAGAACCAATAGCATCCACACCCATTATTTTGATATCGGGATTTTGTTCTTTCAAGTATTTGCCAGTCCCAGAAATCGTGCCTCCTGTGCCACTAGCCACAATAAGGTGCGTTATTTTACCATCAGTTTGTTGCCAAATTTCAGGACCTGTTGTTCTGTAATGCGCTTCAATATTCAATTCATTGAAATATTGATTGATGTAAACCGAATTTTTTGTTTTTTTATGAATTGTTTTCGCAACAGAATAATACGATCTTGGATCATCTGGAGCTACGTATGCAGGGCAAATATGCACTTCTGCACCCATAGATTTTAGCATATCTATTTTATCCACTGATGATTTATCACTCACTGCCAAAATACATTTATAGCCTTTAACAATGCTGATCATTGCCAAGCTAAAACCAGTATTTCCTGAGGTAGTTTCAACAATGGTTGAGCCTTTTTTGATGATGCCTTTTTTCTCAGCGTCTTCTATAATATGCAAAGCAATTCGGTCTTTGGCAGAATGTCCTGGATTGAAAGCTTCTAACTTCGCATAGAAATCACCTTGAAAATCTTTGGTGATTTTATGCAATTTTACCAAAGGTGTTTGACCTACAAGTTGCAGTATGTTGTTAGTGATTCCCTGGTGTCTTGTCATTAGATTCGTTTCTCAAAAAAACCATTTGCAAGATGGTTGTAACAGAAATTGCGCTGCAAAAATACATTTCTTTGCTAAATTGTAACCAAATATATGTCGAAAACATTCAATTTAGTATGATTGTAAATTACAAAAACTTGTCATTAAAGTGATTAACCAAAAGGGTATTCACTTTCAATTTCATTGTTAT
The DNA here is from genome assembly GCA_030731695.1 of Polaribacter sp. GTDB lineage: Bacteria > Bacteroidota > Bacteroidia > Flavobacteriales > Flavobacteriaceae > Polaribacter. The sequence continues at coordinate 8,072 of JANQTK010000124.1, read as the reverse complement.
TATTATGGTTTGATATGTTGTTGAGAAATTTTATTCTCTAGTGCCAACAAAAATGTATACTCCATGGCTGTTTCTTTCAAGGCTTCAAAACGTCCAGATGCACCTCCATGACCAGCATCCATATTGGTATTCAAAAACAATAAATTAGTATCTGTTTTCAACTCACGCAATTTAGCAACCCATTTTGCAGGTTCCCAATACTGTACTTGTGAATCGTGAAAACCTGTGATTACTAGCATGTTTGGATATTTTTTAGAACTCACTTGATCATAAGGAGAATACGATTTTATATACTCATAATATTTCTTATTATTCGGATTTCCCCATTCATCATACTCGCCTGTTGTTAAGGGAATACTCTCATCAATCATTGTTGAAACTACGTCCACAAAAGGAACTGCAGCAATAATTCCATTGTACAATTCAGCATTCATATTTACAATAGCCCCCATCAACAAACCTCCTGCAGAGCCTCCCATAGCATATAAATGTTTGGCAGATGTGTATTTGTTTTCAATCAAATATTTTGAACAATCAATAAAATCTGTAAATGTGTTTTTTTTGTGAAGCATTTTGCCATCTTCATACCATTCGCGCCCTAAATATTCTCCTCCTCTAATATGTGCCAAAGCAAATACAAAACCACGATCTAACAAACTTAAACGTGTGGTTGAAAATCCGTCAGGAATAGTAGCGCCATAAGACCCATAACCATATTGCAATAAAGGCGTATTTTCATTCAACTTCGTGTTTTTATGATATACCAATGAAATAGGTACTTTTTTTCCATCTCTGGCAGTTGCCCAAACTCGATTGCTGATATAGTTTTCTTTTTTAAATTTCCCTCCCAATACTTCTTGCTCTTTCATGATTTGTTTGGACTGATCATTCATATTAAAATCTATCACTGAGCTTGGAGTTGTAAAAGAATTGTATGAATAACGAATGACATCTGTATCAAATTCAGGCATGTCATATACGCCAACAGAGTAGGTTTCTTCATCAAAAGGCAGGTAATAATCTTTTGAATTGTCCCAACGTTTGATGCGGATTTTACTCAAACCATTCGTACGTTCTTCCAAGACTAAATAGTCTTTAAAAATGGAAAAATCCTCTAGTAAAGTTTCTTTTCTATGAGGAATTACATCCATCCAATTTTCTTTATGTGTTGCTTTAATTGGCGTCTTCATCAATTTGAAGTTCAAAGATTTATCTTTGTTTGTCAATATATAAAAATGATCTTTGTAATGTGAAACAGAATACTCTAAATCACGTTCTCTTGGTTGTAAAATTTGAAAGTTTCCGGAAGGAATATTGGCATCTAAAAATCGATATTCTGTAGAGATTGTGCTGTAAGATCCAATAATGATGAATTGACTAGATTTTGATTTACTTACATAGGTATTGAAAGTTTCGTCTTTTTCATGAAAAACCACAACATCTTCCTTTTCTGAAGTTCCTAAAATATGTTTGTAAATTTTTTCACTTCGTAACGTTGTTGGATTTTTCTTGGTATAAAAAATGGTTTTATGGTCATTTGCCCAAACTGCTCCACCTGTAGTATTGTCAATAATATCTTTCAGAATTTCGCCTGTTTCTAAATTTTTGATTCTCAAAAAATACTGTCTTCTTCCTACAGTATCTGTAGCAAAAATGGCATATTTGTTGTCTTCAGAAATGCTCAAACCACCTAATTGATAATACTCATACCCTTCTGCCATTTCATTCACATTGAATAAAATTTCTTCTTTAGCATCTAAACTTCCTTTTTTACGACTATAAATTGGGTATTGTTTGCCAGTTTCATAACGGGTAATGTAATAATATCCATTGTCTTTATATGGCACAGAAGAATCATCTTCTTTGATACGCCCTTTCATTTCCTCGAAAAGTTTCTCTTGAAAATTTTTGGTATAAGCTGTTACTTTTTCATAGTAGCTATTTTCAGCTTCCAAATAATCAATTACTTTTTGAGTTTGTTCGTCTTTAACAGGTGCTAATTTTTGGTCATCTGAAAGACGCATCCAAAAGTAATTATCTATACGAATATCTCCGTGTTTTTCTAATTTGGTTGGTTGTTTGTATGCAACAGGTGCATTTGCATCACTACTATTCATTGTCTGATTATCATTTTTACAAGCGGTTGCAAAAATAGCACTTAATATAATTCTGCTTATAATTTTTTTTCTCATTTTTAAATTCTCATATAACCTGTTAAATTCAGTAAATTTGTTGTCAACCTAATTTAAAAAGGATAAAAATATGTTTGGAGATTTGTCTGGAATGATGCAAAAGTTAAAGGAAACACAACAAAAAGTTGAAGATACCAAAAAAAGATTGGACACAGTTTTGATTGATGAATCCTCAAGTGATGGAAAATTGAAAGTGACTGTGACTGCGAATAGCAATATAAAATCAATTTCTATGGATGATTCGTTGCTTTCTGATGCAGATGAATTGGAAGATTACTTAATTTTAACGCTTAACAAAGCTCTTGAAAAAGCAAGAATAATTAATGAAAATGAATTGGCAAATGTTGCCAAAATTGGGATGCCAAATATCCCTGGAATGGATTTCTTTAAATAATTGATTGTGTTTGATTTATTAGCTTCCTTTTTAACTATTTGGTAATCAATTAACGAAAATCAAGCTGTTTTTAATTTTCAAAATTGTAATTTTGTTTCAAAGTTATACATCTAAATACACCCAAAAATGGCTGAAATCAAAAAGAAAAAATCGCTAAAAAAGAGAATTTTACAATGGTCTTTAATAAGCATTTTATCACTTTTAATAGTAATAGTTGCCATCCCTTTTTTGTTTAAAGACAAAATTGTAAAAATGGTCGTTTCTGGCATTAACGAAAATATAAATGCTACCCTAACGTATCAAGATACTGATATCAGTTTGTTTGCCGATTTTCCGAATTTAAGTTTAATCATTTCTGATATTGCGATCATCAACAAAGAACCTTTTTTGGGAGATACATTATTTGCTGCTGAAAAGTTGAATGCAAATATGAAAATCACTACACTTTTTAAGAAAGAAAATGAAGCTATTGAATTGCAAAGTATTGCCACAAAAAACGGACAAATAAATATCCTATTTAATAAGGATGATATTGGTAATTATGATATTGCATTGAAAAAAGAAGTTGAAAAGGAGTCTTTAAAAAATAGATTTTCTTTAGACATCAATCAATATGAATTAGAAAATATTCGATTTATGTATTTCGATGAAAACTCGAAAAACAAAGTAATTTTTGATAGTATTTATCACACTGGATCAGGAAATTTTGCAGAAGATATTTTTAATTTAGATACCAAATCAACCACAAAACTGTCTTTATTTGTTAATGATGTAAATTATGTAAAAAACGTAAATGTCTCTTTGGATGCTGTTTTAGAAATTGATCTTAAAAATTCAAAATACACGTTTAAAGAAAACAAAGGATTTATCAATCAATTAGCGCTCGATTTTGATGGTTTTGTTCAATTGGTTAATGAAAATCAATTGTATGACATTACTTTTAATACACCAACCTCCGATTTTAAAAACTTTTTAGCGCTGTTGCCAAAACAATATTCTGGAAATTTAAAAAGTATTAAAACTGAAGGTAATTTTGATTTAAATGGTGTTGTAAAAGGCACTTTATCTGAAACTACGATTCCGGGTTTTGATATTACAATTGCCTCAAAAAATGCCATGTTTAAATATGATGAGTTGCCTAAATCTGTTCAAAAAATAACTATTGATGCGAAAATCATCAACAAAACAGGATATTTAAAGGATACCTATTTAAATTTAAACAATTTAACTTTTAAAATTGATGAAGATGTTTTTGCTGCAAATGGAAATATTGCGAATATTACTACAAATCCAAGCATCAATTTAGCTGCAAAAGGAACCATTAATTTGGCAAATATTGGCAAAGTGTATCCTGCACCTTTTAAGAAACAACTAGAAGGAATTTTAAAAGCTGATATCGTGACAAAGTTTGATATGGATGCCATAGAAAAAGGAAATTATGAACGCATAAACAATGCTGGAAAAATTGCTGTTACTAGTTTTAAATATGAAGGTGAAGAGGTTGCAAAACCATTTTTTATTGATAAAACATCCATCACTTTTAATACAAAATCAATTCAATTAAATGAATTTAATGCAAAAACAGGGAATTCAGATATTGCTATCAATGGAAATTTAGATAATTTTTATGGATTTTTATTTAAAGATCAAGAGTTGAAAGGGAATTTTAATATGAATTCTAACAATTTTGTAGTATCCGATTTTTTAGCAAAAACCGAAAGCACAACAGAAAACAAGCAAGATGCAGCTTTAAAAATTCCAGCTTTTTTAGATTGTAAATTTATTGCTAGTGCAAAAAATGTAACGTACGACAATTTAAAATTAACCAATGTTTCAGGAACTATTTTTGTAAAAGACGAAGCTGTAAATCTTCAAAATATAAAATCAGATATTTTTGGAGGTAGTATTGGTTTTAATGGAAACGTTTCTACCAAAGGAACTACCTCTAAATTCGCAATGGATTTAAACTTACAACAATTAAATATTTCAGAATCATTTAGCAATATAGACATGCTAAAATCGATTGCGCCAATTGCAAAAACTATTGAAGGTAAAATAAATTCAACTATTAAAGTTTCAGGGAATTTAAATGATGACATGACACCAAATTTAAAAACCATTTCTGGAGATTTATTCGGTAAATTATTAAGTCCAAAATTAAATGCAAGCAACTCTAAAGCATTGAGTTTATTGGGTGATAAATTATCTTTTTTAGATGTTAGCAAACTAAATTTAGACGGAATAAATGCGTTTTTATCCTTTGAAAATGGACAAGTTACCGTAAAACCAATTCCGTTAAAATACAATGATATTGCCATTGAAATTGGTGGAAAACACTCTTTTGATAATACGATGAATTATGACGTTGTTTTTGATGTTCCCGTAAAATATTTAGGTGCAGAGATTACCAATTTAATCTCAAAATTGTCATCTAAAGATGCAGAGCAACTAAAAAGCATTCCTGTAAAAGCAAATTTAGCAGGTAGTTTTACGAGTCCGAATTTTTCAAGCAATTTAAAACAGGCCACTACTAATTTAATGACAACTATTGTTGAAAAACAAAAACAACAATTAATAGATAAAGGCAAAGACAAATTAACAAATTTGTTAGGTGTTACCACAAAAGAAAAAGACTCCACAGATACAACCAAAACCACCACCAAAGACATTGTAAATGACAAAGTGAAAGGTACTTTATCAAAGATATTTGGAAAGAAAAAAGATACTACAAAGAACAAAAATTAGTATTTCTTTTTGATATCATTTGTTGTTTAAATAATATCAAAAGTGTTTTTATTTTTTTTTAGTGATTAAGAAAAATTATATATCTTGTGTTACTTAAAAATGGCTCAATTTTCATTTCTAGATCATATTTACATTATAAATGATATCTGAAAATCAATTACTTCCTTGTTTCAGCAAAACCTTTTTTGGTTTTGAATGTTTAGGTTGTGGCATACAACGTTCCTTTTTGTTTTTAATAAATGGGGAATTTTGGAATGCCTTTAAAATGTATCCTGCAATTTTTACAATCATTGGATTCGCTTTTTTTATTATTCTTAATTGGAAAATCAAATTTAAAAATGCCAACAAAATCATTTCGAGGTTGGCTTATTTAAACCTGTCAATTATATTACTTCAATACTTTATAAAACTAACCATTTAAAAAATTAAAAAATGAAAAGATTAGACACCACACTTATTTATGTATTATCCTCATTTAGTATTCTTTGTTGCTGTTTTGGTGGTTTGGGAATTTTGTTGGCATTGCCATCTTATTTGATTGCCAATAGCCGATTGAAAAATGCCCAATTAGATTCAGAAAATTACAGCTCAGAATCCTTATCAGCCATGAACAATGCCAAAACATTTGCGTTGGTTACCTTAATAATAAACGGATTGTATTTTGCATACAGTATTTATAGTATTGCAACCACTGATTGGTCAACGTTTATGGAAGAGTTTCGAAAAGGAATGGAAAAATATCAATCTTCACAATCGTAAACAAAAAAAGGAAGCAAATTGCTTCCTTTTTTTTATGTTTATAAATCTCATTTAACTTGCTAAAAAACCTAACATTCCTACTACAAAAAGTAAGGCGTACAAAGATAAAATGATGATGGTGAAAACTCCAATAAATTTATAATGTGATTTTAACATCCCAAAAGATTCTGTCAAGATAGCATCTTCTTTCAAAGACAATGCAGCTTTCATTTTATTACCAAATTGCATCAAATAATACACTGGAAATAAATAGATTGCTGCCAAAATCAAATAAACAATGGCAATGATTTTGCCCATATTGAAAGGAAGATTTTGATATTGAGGTATCGAACCAAAAATAGTACTTGCAAACAATGCAAAAATTACCATAATCGCAATACCTACAAAACCCACAATTGACAGGAAAAATGCCCATTTTGCGGTTTCTTTCAAATAACTTTTAGCCTCACTCGTTAATTTTAATTCTGCTAATTGAATAATTGGCTCTGACATAGTTTTATTTTTTATATTTTTTGATGCTCAAATATACCCTTATTTCTGAAAATTTGAAATCGTTTTTTTGATGATTTCTATACATTCATGCAACTGTGTTTCTGTCATCACCAAAGGTGGTGCAAAACGTATAATATTGCCATGAGTAGGTTTTGCAAGCAATCCATTGTCACGTAATTGTAGACAAATATTCCAAGCAGTGTCACTTTCTTCAGTATCGTTGATTACAATAGCATTCAACAAGCCTTTTCCTCTAACCAATTTAATGAGAGAATTTTCTTTTGCAAATTCTGATAATTCTGCTCTGAAAATCTCACCTAATTTAGAGGCATTTTCCGCCAAATGTTCATCACGAACTACTTCCAAAGCAGCCATTGCCACAGCAGCAGCAATTGGGTTTCCACCAAAAGTAGAACCGTGATTTCCTGGTTTAATGACGTTCATAATTTCGTTATTCGCTAAAACAGCAGAAACAGGATATGCGCCTCCACTTAACGCTTTTCCAAGAATTAGAATATCTGGTTTTACTTCAGGAGTTCCTGAACAGTTTTTGTCCACACACGAACAATTACCACAAGTTGCCAACAAACGTCCTGTTCTGGCAATTCCTGTTTGTACTTCATCTGCAATAAATAATACATTATGCGCTTCACACAAACGTTTTGCAGTTGCTAAATATCCTTCAGATGGCACATAAACGCCAGCTTCACCTTGAATGGGTTCCACCAAAAAAGCAGCAATATTTGTGTTAGATTGCAAAACTTCTTCCAAAGCTAGCAAGTTGTCATATTCAATTTTGATAAACCCTTTTGTGAAAGGCCCAAAGTTTTTACGAGCATTTTCATCATTCGAAAATGAAATAATGGTAGTTGTTCGTCCGTGAAAATTATTTTCGCACACTATAATTTCGGCCTCATTTTCGTCAATTCCTTTTACTTCATACGCCCATTTCCTAGCGATTTTCAACGCAGTTTCTACAGCTTCTGCACCAGTATTCATTGGCAACAGTTTGTCAAATCCAAAGAAACTTGTTGCAAATTGTTCGTATTTTCCCAAAACATCATTGTAAAAAGCACGAGATGTCAAAGCCAATGTTTGTGCCTGTTGCACCAAAGCATTTACAATTTTTGGATGGCAATGTCCTTGATTTACGGCTGAATAGGCTGATAAAAAATCATAATATTTTTTACCTTCTACATCCCAAACATACACGCCTTCTCCTCTGCTCAATACTACTGGCAATGGATGGTAATTGTGCGCACCATATTTGTTTTCTAAATCAATCGCTTGTTGCGAAGTAAGTTTTTCTAAAACAGTCATTTTTATTGTTTTAAATTGATAAAATAACCATTCCTGTTCTACCTTTATCCTTCTGAAATATTTCAGAAATTCAGCGTGGGAAAGAAATCATCCTCGAAGTTTCACAAAAATAAGAAAAATGTTTCTATTGTTTGAGAGTTTCTATTGTTTCATTGATACATTATTACATT
>JANQTK010000123.1 GCA_030731695.1 Polaribacter sp. | reverse complement strand
ATTAGCCAGAATTGGAAGTTGGGAGGTTGACTTGGTCAATAACCAATTATTTTGGTCTGATATGGTTCATGAAATTCATGAAACATCAGCAACTAATTTTACTCCAAATATTGATACAGCCATAAATTTTTATCGAAAAGATTTTCAAGACCTAATTAATTGTAGAGTTCAAGATTGTATTACAAACGGAAAACCGTATGATTTTGAAGCTGTATTAATTACGGCTAAAAATAATGAAATTTGGATACGAACTCATGGAAATGCAGAAATTATTAATGGCAAAACTGTAAGAATCTATGGTAGTATTCAAGATATAAATCAACAAAAACTCAATGAAATTGCACTTCAAGAAAGTTTAAAAAACATAGAAGATTATAAGTTTGCTCTTGACGAATCTGCAAGTATTACAATTACAGATCCAAATGGAATTATAAAATATGTAAATGATAGCTTTTGTAAGTTATCTAAATATTCAAGAGAAGAGTTGATAGGAAAAACGCACAATATTATCAATTCAAAATACCACTCAAAAGCCTTTTTCAAAGAACTGTGGGACAGCATAACTACAGGAAAAGTTTGGAGAGGAGAAGTAAAAAACAAAGCAAAAGACGGTTCTTTTTATTGGGCATTAAGTACTGTAATTCCATTTTTTGATTCAAACAACAAGCCAACCCAATTTATGGCGATTAGAATTGATATTACAGAGAAAAAATTGGCTGATGAAAAAGCAATTTCAATTTTAAATGAAAAAAATAAAATATTAGAAAGTATTGGTGACGCCTTTTTGGCAGTTGACAAAAAATGGATTGTAACCTATTGGAATAAAGAAGCTGAAGTTATAATTGGTATAAAACGAGAAGAAATTGTAGGTTTTAATTTTTGGAAAATTTTCAATAAAGGAATCAATTTTAATCTGTACAAAAAACTTAAAAAAACCATTGAAACGAAAAAAAATCTGAATACAGAGTTATATTCAAATGATTTAAAAAAATGGTTAGAAATTACTGCATATCCATCAAATGGTGGCTTGTCTGTATATTTTAAAGATATTACTTTAAGAAAAGAAGCTGATTTAAAATTACTTGAAGCCAATGATAGATTTGAAAACGTATCAGTAGCCACAAGTGATGCTATTTACGAATGGGGAATTATTGATGATACTCATTATTGGGGTGCAGGTTTTGAAACCATTTTGGGCTATGATTTAAAAACCGAAAAACCAAGTTCAAAATTATGGTTAAATCATATTCATCCTGATGATGTAGAGCGTGTTAGAAAAAGTGTTTTTGAAGCAATTGAGAATCCAAACATCATGAAATGGACTGAAGAATATCGATTTATCAAAAAAAATGGAGAACAATTATTTGTGATAGACAGAGGTATTTTCTTAAGAAACAATAACCTAAAAGCTGAAAAAATGTTTGGTTCTATTTCAGATTTATCAAAACTAAAAAATCAAGAAATAGAGTTGATTGCACTAAATAATTCATTACAAAAATATACCAAAGAACTCGAAACAACCAATAATCAGCTAGAACAATTCGCTTTTATAGCTTCGCATGATTTGCAAGAGCCTTTAAGAATGATTACTAGTTTCATGGAACTATTGAAAAGAAAATACGAAGTATTGCTAGATGAAAAAGGGAATCAATACATCAATTTTGCAACAGATGGTGCTAAAAGAATGAAAAAAATCATTTTAGACTTGTTAGATTTTTCAAGAGCTGGAAAAATAAATGAAAACCGTGAAACATTTGCCGTAAATGACATTATAGAAGAATATAAATTTTTAAGAAATCAATTGATTGTTGAAAAAAATGCAGAAATTATCGTTACAAAAATGCCTGTAATTCAATGTTATAAATCTCCTTTTATACAAACATTGCATGGATTGATTGACAATGCCATTAAATACTCCCTAAAAAATATTTCGCCAAAAGTGCACATTTTTGCTGAGGAAAATGATGATCACTTTAAAATATCAATTCAAGATAATGGAATTGGAATTGAACCAAAATACCACGAAAAAATATTTGTTATTTTTCAACGTCTTCATAACAAAGAAACTTATGAAGGAACTGGAATAGGTTTGGCAATTGCCAAAAAACAAGTAGAATCTTGGGGAGGAGAAATTGGTGTAATCTCTGATATTGGAAAAGGAGCCACTTTTTATTTTACGATTCCAAAATAATAATATCTTATTATCATACCGTGTTTAAAAAAATTATAAAAATCACTTTAATTTCATTATATTTGTATATCCTCCAAAATAAATTATATGAATTTGAATAAAGCACACATTCTTCTTGTTGAAGATAATGAAGGAGATATTCTCCTTACTACTGAAGCTTTTGAAGAGAGTAACATCGATTCGAAAATTAGCGTTGCAAGAAATGGTCAAGAAGCATTAGACTTTTTGTACAAAACGGGAAATTTTGTAAATGTAGAAAAACCAGATTTAATTCTTTTAGACATCAACATGCCAATATTAAATGGTCATGAAGTCCTTGATAGGATTAAAAATGACAATGACTTAAAAACAATACCTGTAATCATGCTAACAACCTCTTCAAATCAACAAGATATTGATAGGGCTTATAAAAATCATGCAAATAGTTACATCATAAAACCTATTGAAATTCAAGATTTCTTGGAAACAATTCAAAAAATCGAAGAATTTTGGTTGCAAATATCAACATTATCAGCGTAAATAATGAATCAAATTATTGGTGAAACATCCCCAATAAATATTTTGGTTATTGAGGATAACCATGGAGATTTTTTCTTATTAGAAGAATATTTAAGTGAAGTTTCAATAAATATTAATACAAATCATTGTAAAAATTTAGAACATGCTGTTTCTTTTTTGCAGCAAAACACCAATTCAATTTCTGTTATTTTTTCGGATATGAATTTACCAGATGCTAGTAATATGGAATTGGTAGAAGACTTATTAAACAACTCTAATTCTATTCCTGTAATTTTATTATCGGGTCATAAAAATGAAAAAATCATCGAAAAAAGTAAAAAAATGGGGGCTTTTGGTTTTTTCTTAAAAGATGATTTAAACCCAGCTTTATTAAAAGAAACAATTGAAATGGCCATTAAAAAAATGGCTAGTTAAAGCTTAAAGAGATAGCAAAAACTCAGGTGTTATTGGTTTTGTTGTGTATTTAAATACATGTGCATTTAGCTTAGTTCTTAATATATCATTGTCATTGATACTGCTTGAAACAACACATATTTTGCATTTTTCTCCATACTGAATATCCAATTCATCTAACTTTTCGATAAATTCGATTCCATTCATTCTTGGCATGTAAATATCCAATAAAATAATTTCGGGTAAATTATCGTGAAAATCTCTATTTACTTGTAAATACTCTATTGCCTTTTCGCCATTGTCAAATTCTAAAATGGTTTCAGCAATGTCGTTTGTTTTTATAAGAACATTCACTAAATAATTATCAATAGCATCATCATCGATAATCATAATTGTTTTGTATTTAAAGCTCATGGTTCTTTGTTTTAAAAAAGGTTATTGATGTTTGATAAATTTCATAAATTCTTCTTGTCTTCTCTTAGCAACTGGTAAAATATGTCCGTTTATTAACTCACAAAAAAGCCCATTATTTTTAACGATTTTCACCAAATACTTGATATTTAAAATGTATGAATGATGTATTCTAAAAAAATTATTATTAAAAGTAAGGGTATATTCTCCTAAATTTCTACTAGAAATTATGGTTGTATTATTTTTTGTGTAAAATTCCGTGTATTTGCCATCGGCCTTACAAAAAATAATATCTTCCATTTTCAACAATTCAATTTTATCAACAGAGGAAATGGAAACATATTCAAAATTTTGTTGCTGCTGTGAATTGATTGTTTTGATTTTTCCTAAAACATCATCCTGAAAAACAGTTTCCATCTCTAAATATTTGATGGTTTTATAAATTGAAATAATGAGTGAATTAGTGGTTAGTGGTTTTAATAAAAAATCAATAGCATTGTACCCAAAAGCTTCAAAAGCATCGCATTTATCTTTGGATGCGAATAATAATTTTGGTTTTCGAACAGTTAAATCATTTAATATTTTAGGATCAAAAACATGCTGATCACGACTTATAAATAGCACATCAGGTTTTTTTTCATTAATCAGTTTTGTGATATTTTTACAATCTTCAACAACCTCTAGGATAGAGAACAAAACAGAATTTTCCATCTCAAATTGTTTCAGCAATTTAATTACATCAATATCATTCTCAATAATTATTGCCTGTAAAACCTTCATTAAAAGTTGTATTAAATTGAGATTATATTTCAAAAATACAAATAATTTAGTATATTTATAACAAAAATCCCTCGCATAATGAAAATATCTGATATTCAAAGACACAAGGCGCTAGTTGAATTGAATCTTTTAGACACTGAGCCTGAAAAAATGTTTGATGACATCACAAAATTAGCGTCAAAAATATGTGAAACTCCTGTGGCGCTAATAACTGTTTTAGATATCAACAAACAGCTTTTTAAATCGAGATTTGGTTTAACGATCACTGAAACACCTATTGAACAGGCTTTTTGCAAAATCGCTATAGAAAAACCCGAAGAAATACTTAGCGTTGAAGACGCTAGGATTGACAGTCGTTTTTCAGATAATCCTTTAGTGTATGAAGATCCAAAAATTGTATCCTATCATGGAGTTCCATTGGTATCAAAATCAGGAATTGCTTTGGGATCTCTGTGTGTAATCGATTTTAAACAAAAAACACTTTCTGATGAACAAAAAGAAATGTTAGTTATTTTATCAAAACAAGTTGAGTATTTAATTGAATTGCGTTCAAAAACCAATTTGATAAGTGAATACCTACAAAAAATTGATCAGTATGCCAAAGACATGGAAGAATTTATAAATATAGCTGTTCATGATTTAAAAGCTCCTGTAAGATCTATTGATTCATTTATGAAATTGCTGTACAAAAAGCACCAAACAGAATGGGATGAAAAAGATGAAAAATACATTGATTTCATTTTGCAGAGCACCGTTAAAATGACGAGTTTAATCAATGATTTACTAGAATATGCTAAAAGCACAAAATCTGATGAAAATTTTGAAACTTTTGACGTTAAAGAACTAGTAACTGAACTTTTTAACAATCTTACCAATAGTTTAAATGAAAAGCCAACATTAATTTGTGATGAATTGCCAAACATTCACTCTTCAAAAATTGCATTTACGGTATTATTTACCAACTTTTTATCAAATGCAATAAAGTATAAAAAAGACGATGAACCTTTAACCATAGAAATAACGTGTATTAAAGAAGATGATTTTTTAATTTTTTCTATAAAAGATAATGGAATTGGCATTGAATCAAAGTTTTTTGACTATATTTTTAAACCATTTAAACGATTGCA
>JANQTK010000122.1 GCA_030731695.1 Polaribacter sp. | reverse complement strand
CTTTCTCAAAAGCTGCTGCAACTCAATTTGGTTCAGGTTGGGCTTGGTTATGTGTGCACAAAGGCGGAAAAGTTGAGGTTTGTTCAACACCAAATCAAGACAATCCTTTAATGCCAGGCGTAACTTGTGGTGGAACACCAATTTTAGGATTGGATGTTTGGGAACATGCGTACTATTTAAATTATCAAAACAGAAGACCAGATTATATCAGCGCTTTTTTCAAAGTAATTAACTGGAATGAAGTGGAAAGACGTTATGCTGCTGCAAAATAAAGGCGTTGCCTTTTTTAGCATCTTACTCAGTTGTGAAATTTGAGTTCCTAAAAACAAAAAAGCATCCAAAATTTTGGATGCTTTTTTGTTTTATAAATAGTTTACTTTTTAATAAGCCCTTTTATTACTTCCTTCATAGAAATTAATAAATGCCTGATTTACAACTCTATGTCCTCCAGGAGTTGGGTAATTTCCTGTAAAATACCAATCGCCTAAATGATTAGGACAGGCTTTGTGTAAACCTTCAATAGTTTGATAAATCACCTCAACCTCAGCATTGATATCATCTGTTTTTAACATTTGTGCAATTTTAGCGGATATTTGTTCTGCTAAAAAAGGTTTGTAAATTTCCTTTACATGATTCACAATTTCTACATCCTTTTTGGATTGTTGCTCTTTACATTTTTTATAAACTTCGTCAACAATATGATATTTATTGTGGTCTTTTAGCAATTCTAAAGCGGCTTTAAAAGCAATAAAAGCATCAATTCTTGCCATGTCAATTCCATAACAATCAGGATAACGAATTTGTGGTGCAGAAGAAACAATCACAATTTTTTTAGGATGTAATCTGTCTAAAATTCTGATGATACTTTTCTTTAAAGTGGTTCCCCTAACAATACTGTCATCAATAACTACCAAATTATCAGTAGGTTTTACAACGCCATACGTTACATCATACACGTGTTCAACCAAATCATCTCGTGAGCTATCATCGGCAATAAAAGTTCTCAATTTGGCATCTTTAATAGCTACTTTTTCAAAACGTGGTCTTTCCGATAAGATTTCAGTCACTTTTTGAGCAGATA
>JANQTK010000121.1 GCA_030731695.1 Polaribacter sp. | reverse complement strand
ATCGCCTTTCAATGCTTTTGTAAGGTTTAAGGTTTCTTTACTCATTTGTTGATTTAACTCTTTTAAACCAATAATTTGTTGGCGTAAAGCTGCATGATAATCGATACTTTCTTTATGTGTTTTTTCTACTTTATCTTCAAATCCTTTGATTTTTTCTTGCAAAGGATTTAAGATAGTTTCCATATTTTCTTTATTTTGTTGCGTGAATTTGGTTGATTTTTCATCTAAAATTTTATTTGCCAAATTTTCAAATTCTTTGGTAAATTTCTCTTGTAATTTTTCAACTTCTAATTTTTGCTCATTAAGTTTGGTTTGTAAATTATCCAAATCTGACTCTTGTCGTGTTTTTACAGTTAATAAAAATTCCTTTTCCTCTTGCAGTTTTTTATTTTCAATTGCTAACAAATTTTTCTCTTGCTCTTTAGCAATTATGTTTTTTTGCTCGGAAATAATTCGTTCTTCTAAAGAAGATTTCTCTTTTTCGAGAAATGTTTTGGAAGTTTCGAATTGTAATTTTCCTAATAATTTCCCTATAAGAAAACCGATTGCACCAAAAATCAGCGCTAAAACACTATAAGTAATAAATGAGTTCATCATGTCAATTTAAGTCCTTAAATTTATCACTTTTACTAGACATTATGAAAAGATTTGCGAGTTTTATCTTGTTTACCATTTTAGGCTGGAAAATGGATACTAATTTCCCAACACATATTAAGAAATATGTAGTAATTGCAGCACCTCATACAAGTTGGGTTGATTTTCCAATTGCGATTTTAGCCAGAATGAGTTCAGGAATTATGATTCATTATATAGGTAAAGATTCTCTTTTTAAATCGCCCTTTGGATTTTTTTTCAGAGCGTTAGGAGGAACTCCTGTTGATCGTTCAAAAAATAATAAACTGGTTGATGCGATTATAGACATTTTCAACTCAAAAACCGAATTTCGATTGGCTTTGTCTCCTGAAGGAACTCGTAAAAAAGTTGAAAATTGGAAAACGGGTTTTTACTTCATTGCAAAAGGCGCAAAAGTACCTATTGTTATGGTAACTTTAGATTTTGGAAATAAACAAATTAAAATTTCTGAGCCCTATTATTTAACAGATGATATGGAGAAGGATTTCCAGGTTTTTAGGGGTTTTTACCGAGACATAAAGGGGAAAAACCCTGAACTTTCATAAGAAATTTTTTTATGTGAAAAATAATCACTAAAATTGCAGGGTTTTACTCTTTAAAATAGAAATTAGGGGGTCTATTTTAGATTTATAGTATAAACTTATTAAGTAGTTGCAACTACTTATGTTATCTCCAGAAGTTCTTTCTGGAGATTTTTTTATGCGTATTTTTCAGCTACTTTTTTAGCAATTCCTACAATGACTTCAGTTGCTTTGATCATCGATTCTACAGGAATATATTCATATCGTCCATGAAAATTATGTCCGCCAGCAAAAATATTTGGGCAAGGCAACCCTTTAAAAGACAATTGCGAACCATCTGTTCCACCTCTAATTGGCTTAATGATCGGTTCAATTCCTAAATCAATCATTACTTCTTCAGCTATATCAATAATATGCATTACTGGAGTAATCATCTTTTTCATATTAAAATACTGATTTTTGATATCAACAAAAACAACATTATTTTGAGATTGCTCATTCATATCGAAAGCAATTTTTTGTAATAAATATTTTCGCTCTTCAAATTGATCGAAATCGTGGTCTCTAATGATAAATTCTAACTTGGTTTCTTCAACAGAACCTTTTACATCATGCAAATGAAAAAATCCTTCATAACCTTCCGTTTTTTCAGGAACTTCAAGTGTTGGTAATGCATTTATAAAATCAGTTGCTATCAATAATGAATTGATCATTTTTCCTTTTGCATAGCCAGGATGCACCATTTTTCCTTTGATAGTTACTATGGCACTTGCAGCGTTGAAATTTTCATATTCCAATTCGCCAATTTGGCTTCCATCCATGGTATAAGCCCATTCAGCTCCGAATTTTTCTACATCAAATAAATGTGCTCCTTTGCCAACTTCTTCATCAGGCGTAAAACAAATTCTGATTTTCCCGTGTTTGATTTCAGGATGTTGAATCAAATATTCCATAGCAGTTACAATCTCAGTAACACCTGCTTTGTCATCAGCACCTAAAAGTGTTGTTCCGTCAGTTGTAATGATGGTTTGCCCAATATATTGTTGTAAATCTTCAAAATAATCAGGAGATAAAATGATGTTTTCAGCTTCATTTAAAACAATGTTATTTCCCTGATAATTTTCAATAATCTGAGGTCTCACATTTGTTCCAGAAAAATCAGGACTTGTATCAATGTGAGAAATAAAACCTATTGTAGGAACTTCATTAGATAAGTTGCTAGGTAATGTCGCCATGAGGTAGCAATTTTCATCCAATTCAACATCTTGCATTCCGATTTTTTTGAGTTCTTTTTCAAGCATTTTCGCCAAAACCCATTGTTTATCTGTACTCGGAAATGCTGGATTGTCTGGATTTGAAGTGGTATCAATGACTACGTAAGATAAAAATCGGTTGGTAATATGTTGTTTATCAATCATTTTTTTGAAAATCAATTTGTATATTAATGAATGCTCAATTTACCAATTTTTTGCGCTCCAGACAACCATGCCGTGTTTTTATCTATAAATTGGATGCTATAATATTGCTCATCGCTAATTTTTTTCCAAGAAATACCACCATCATTTGAAAAAGAAATTCCAGTAATTCCAACTGCAATCAGTTCTTTTCCTTGGGTATTTGGAATGTATTGCACACAACTTTTATAGCCTGCATTTTTTCCATTTGCAACCAAATTCCACGTTTTTCCACCATCAGAAGTGCTCGCAATATTCGCTCTATTTTCAGTAGGTTTTGCATAATTTCCACCTATTGCAATTCCGGTTTTTTCATCATAAAAATCAATAGAATAAATGCCTTGAGGTCCATTTCCTTGAATGATGGGTGTGTCAAAAATCTGCCATGTTTCTCCATAATTTTCAGAAAATAAAATGCGTGCTTTTTTTCCTCCAGAACCAATCCAAATCTTGTTTCCAATAGTTTTGATATTGGTATTACTTGCTGCGAAAAAGGCTTCTTCTTTTTCGAAAAATGGTAAATTGTCACAAGGAATTTTTTGCCAAGTTTCACCTCTATCTTTGGTGATAATGATGGAAGCGCAATTCTCTGTTGGATCGCCAACTGCAATTCCATGAATTCCGTCATCAAAAAATTGCAAAGCATCATAAAACACACTTTCGTGATTTTCTTGATACACTAGTTTAGTATCATTTTCTGTTATTTTATATAGCAATGCTGGATTTGCAATCGAAAGTGCAAAAAACGAATTGCCATTTGTTGCCAAACTTCTAAAATGAGGTTTTATAGAATCTTGAAATAGTATTTTTTTTACAGTCCATGTTTTTCCAGCATCAGATGTAAGACCAATATCACCATTTGAACCTGCATAATGCACTGTATTTGAATCAATTGAAACAATGGCTCTGATGCTTGTGCTGTCTTGTTTAAATTCATCAATTTGAATAGTTATTGATTTTCTTGGAATATAATGTTGTTGACAAGCAGTTATCAAAAGGAAAGTGAAAATAAATAGGAATATTGATTTCATTTTTAATATTTTTATGCAACTAAAATACTCAAAATCGTTTGTAGTACATGAAAAAAGCATTGGTAATTTCTGGCGGTGGAAGTAAAGGCGCATTTGCAGGTGGAGTTGCACAATATTTAATGACTCAAGAACATCGTGAATACGATTTGTTTATAGGAACATCAACAGGAAGTTTGATGGTTTCGCATTTGGCTTTAGGAATGTTGGATGAATTGAAATCACTATATACAAACGTTAATCAAGCATCTATTTTTAGTAATAATCCATTTGTGATTAAAAAAGTAAATGGTGAGAGCGTTGTTTTTATCAATCATTTAAATACACTTTGGAATTTTTTAAACGGACGAAAAACGTTTGGAGAAAGTAAAAATTTACGAAAATTAATTCGCGAGAATGTCACCAAAGAAATGTTTGAAAGTATCCAAAAGAACAATAAAGAAGTCATTGTAACACTATCGAACTTGACAGCCAATCAAATAGAATACAAATCAAGTAATGAATGCGAGTATGAAGATTTTTGCGATTGGATTTGGGGCTCTTGCAACTATGTTCCTTTTATGAGTTTGTTAGAAAAAAACAAACAACAATATGCTGATGGTGGTTTTGGTGCACTTGTTCCTATAAGACAAGCTATTTTGAATGGAGCAACAGAAATTGATGCGATTATATTAGAAACAGAGGTGAGTCAAATAAATAAAATTCCTTCAAAAAATCCTTTTTCGTTGTTGTTTGATGTATTTGAATTTATGCTGGCACATGTTGAAAAACACAATATTACCATTGGAAAGTTGACCGCAAATAGTAAAAACGTAAAGCTCAACTTATACTATACACCCACAGTTTTAACAACAAATTCATTGATTTTTGATCAAAAATTGATGAGCAAATGGTGGGAATCTGGGTATGAATATGCGAAATCAAAACGCGAAGAATTGATGAGCGAATTCAGACCTGATGTTTTACCAAATAAAGAAATGCAACAACTATAAAAGTATAAGCGTTTCTGTTGTTTAGAATATTAAATATTATAAATCAAATTTTGAACTTCTAATATTTTACTTTTTAAAATCAACATACATATTATTACTAGTTGGAGTTGCCAATTTCGAATTGAAAATTTCTTCGAAAAATGGTTGATTTTTGATGTCAAAAGATGATTTTGCTCCAGTTAAAATATAGGTAATCGTTCTATCCAATAATGGATCAGAACGTTCGCCTAAAACTCCCAAATTTCCAAAATTTTCAGCTAATTCAATTCCTGGCAAACTAGTGCCTGGAGTAAATCCATTTGGTTGGTTTGAGTTGTTTTTATTGCTGATTTCCAAAACAATAGGTTGAATTGCGTAAGTGTGATTTTGATTTAATTTTGGGCCATTTCTCAATAAATTTTCAGAATCATACAAGGTGATGGAACCCACTTGTTTTCCAACCGTTTTTCTGCCAATTAAATACACATCAATATAGGCACTTAAAGAATTGATCACCAATTCTGATGCAGAAGCTGTGCTGCTAGAAACGATAAAATATACTTTTGTCATTCCTAAACTATTGATACTTTCATTTAAAGTTACAGTCCCATTACTATTCACATTTCTGATTTGATTCGTAAAATTATTTACAAAACGACTTGCTGGAAGTGCATTCATTACCCTGTTATTCCAAACTTCTTTAGAATACAATTGTCCATTAAATTGCCCAGTAATCATGCTGCCTAAATACGTGGCCGTTTGCACAGAGCCACCACCATTATAACGCAAATCAACAATCAATTCATCAATATTTTGTGTTTTAAAAT
>JANQTK010000120.1:1928-5463 GCA_030731695.1 Polaribacter sp. | reverse complement strand
ATATGCCAATAGACCCATACCAACTAATTGAATCAGAGGCCATTTCCATGTTTTTGTTTCTTTTTTTACAATTGCAAAAGTTGCCATACATTGCATTGCAAAAGCATAAAAAATCAATAAAGACATTCCTACAGGAAAATTAAAACGTTTTTCTCCTGTTTCTGGATTCATCTCTGAAGCCATTTTTTGTTTGATTGTGGTTACGTCATCATCATTGGCTTCTACACTATAAATCGTTGCTAAAGTCCCTACAAAAACTTCACGTGCTGCAAATGATGTAATCAAAGCAATGCCAATTTTCCAATCAAATCCTAGAGGTCTAATGACTGGTTCAATGGATTTTCCTAACATTCCTATGTAAGAATTTTCTAGTTTGTAAGAAGCAATTTTTTTGTCCAATTCATCAGATGATATGTTTTGTGAAACATCCATTTTCGAGACATTTTTTTCAGCATTTTCAAAGTCTGATGACCCATTTGACGCCAAAAACCACAATACAATTGACAACGCCAAAATGATTTTTCCTGCTCCAAAAACAAAAGCTTTTGTTTTTTCAACAACTTCAAAGAAAACATTTTTAAAAGAAGGAATTTTATAATTCGGCATCTCTATTACAAAGAAAGATTTTGAATTGATATTCAGCGTTTTATGCAAAATATATCCTGCTAAAATAGCCGTACCAAAACCCAAAGCATACAAGGATAACAAGACCAAACCTTGTAAATTTAGCAATCCAAAAATTTTAGTATCGGGAATAATCAATGCAATCAAAATTGCATAAACTGGCAATCGCGCAGAGCAAGTTGTGAAAGGCACTACTAAAATGGTAATCAATCGTTCTTTCCAATTTCCTATCGTTCTTGTTGCCATAATTGCAGGAATTGCGCACGCAGTTCCTGAAATTAACGGAATAATACTTTTCCCATTCATTCCAAAGCGACGCATAATTTTATCCATCAAAAAAACAACACGACTCATATAGCCTGTTTCTTCTAAAATGGCTATGAATAGAAACAAGATAGCGATTTGCGGAATAAAAATAACCACTCCTCCAATTCCTGGAATAACGCCATCTGTTAACAAATCTGTAAAAACTCCCGCTGGCAGTAATGATTTTGCAAATTCAGATAATTGTGCAAAAAACCCATCAATTATATCCATGGGTACAGAAGCCCAATCAAAAATGGATTGGAAAATAACAAGTAAAATCAGGAAGAAAATGATATATCCAAAAATCCTGTGTGTAAAGATTTTATCTAATTTACTACGAACATCACTTGCCTTAGATTTGTCAACCAAATAGGTTTTTTTTAATATTTTATTGATTTCTTGATAGCGATAAATGGTTTCTTTATGTTGGTATTTTTTTAGTTTTGAAATGTCTTGTTTGAAAGATAATAAAGCCGCTTTTTCAGAAGCTGTAATGGTTTCAGGAAAATTATTTTGAGTTATCATCAACCACAACTCATACAATGAATGGTTTGGGCTGATTTCTTTTAATTTGGCAAAATAATCAGGATCAATTTTATGATTGATACCACACAAAGGAGAAGCTTTTGCAGCCACATGACAACGAATAATGGCTTCTTTTACCTCTTTTATGCCTTCATTTTTTTTGGCACTAATCAAAATAACCTCTGTGTTTAATTCCTCCTTCAACACAGAAACATCAATACTAATCCCTTTTTTGTGCATTTGATCAACCATATTGATGGCCAAAACTGTCGGAATTTCTAAGTCTTTGATTTGCGAAAAGAGCAATAAATTTCTTTTTAAATTCTCAATATCTGCAACCACCAAAATAACATCTGGAGATTCTTTAATGTCTTTTTTGAGCAAGGTTTTTAGCACAATACTTTCATCCATTGATGTTGGATTGATACTGTAGGTTCCTGGCAAATCAGTAATAATGGCAGTTTGCGTTGCTGAAAGTTTGCTGATACCTTCTTTTTTATCCACAGTAACTCCTGGATAATTTCCTACTTTTTGATTCAATCCTGTTAACTGATTAAAAAGTAGCGTTTTACCTGTATTTGGATTTCCTATTAAGGCAACTTTTATAGGTTTATTTGCCATTGATTTATTCGCTTTTTAGGATTTTTATTTGCGCTGCAGTTTCTATTCTTATGGCCAAATGACTGCCATTTACACAAATATAAATTGGGTCTTTTAAAGGCGCAATTTGAATCAATTCAACTTCTGCACCTGGCAAACAACCCATTTCTAATAATTTTAAAGGAATATTATCCAAAGATTCTTCGGAAATATAACCAATTTCACCAATTTGTAAAGATGCTATCGTGCTCAAGTTTTGATATAAAAAGTCCCGCAAAAGCGGGAATTAAGTTTGTCACAAAGATAAGAGTTTAGAATGATTCTAAACAAGTTATTGATATGATTTTTTTTGTTAAATAAATACAATCAATCCTCGTATTCAGCTTTCAACAAAACCATATCTTGTTTTAATTTTTCCATGTCTTTTAAGTCTGTTCCGTCATAAAAACCACGAATTCTGCGCTCTTTATCAATCAAAACAAATTGTTCCGTGTGGATAAAATCGTCCTCTCCTCCATCTCCATCTTCAATTACTGCAAAATAACTTTTTCTGGCAAGTTCATAAATATGCTTTTTATCACCTGTTGTAACATTCCATTTTCCATCAATCACACCTTTATCAATTGCATATTTTTTTAAAACGGAAACACTATCAATTTCTGGAGTTACAGAATGTGACAAAAACAAAATGTCAGCATCATTTTTATAATATTCCTGCAATTGATTCATATTATAAGCCATTGCAATACAAATATTTGTACAGCGTGTAAAGAAAAAATCAGCAATATAAATTTTGTTTTTATAATTGTTTTGAGTGATGATTTCGCCATTTTGATTGACGAGCGAAAAATTTGCAATTGTATGGTCTTTTGTAATGTGTTTCACAGAAAAATCAACCAAACTCGGATTTACATCTGCAGGACTATAAATCTTCAATTTTTTATCAACTTTTAATAAATGATAGAAAATAGGTATGGCAATTGCCGAAAAAATAGCTAAAAAAATAAGTGTTGGAAGTGATTTTTTAAAAAACTTGAGTTCCATAAAATTGATTTCTGATGCAAATTTACGACTTAAAAAAACGGCAAAAAAGCAAGAAGCATCAAAAGCAGTCAAAAATCTTTGTTAAAATAAAAATGAACTGAATTTAGTTCTTTTGAAACTCTTTGTAAAAACGTACATTTGTGCGTTTTAAAAATATGATGTAACGCTGCATGGAAATACTTATCAAAGCATCGCAATTTATCTTAAGCTTGTCTTTATTAATTGTACTGCACGAATTGGGACATTTTATTCCCGCAAAATTGTTCAAAACTCGAGTAGAAAAATTCTATTTATTTTTTGATTACAAATTTTCACTTTTTAAGAAAAAAATTGGTGAAACTGTCTATGGAATTGGTTGGATTCCTTTGGGTGGTTATGTAAAAATCTCAGGAATGATTGATGAAAGCATGGATACTGAACAAATGAAGCAGCCTGC
>JANQTK010000120.1:0-1828 GCA_030731695.1 Polaribacter sp. | reverse complement strand
GCATTTTTATCAATCATGCTTGGTTTTATGAACTTATTACCAATTCCTGCTTTAGATGGTGGTCACGTAGTTTTTACACTTTGGGAAATGATTACAGGTAAAAAACCAGGAGACAAATTCCTTGAATATGCTCAAGTTACAGGATTTATTATTTTGATTGCCTTGCTCCTTTTCGCCAATGGAAATGACATTATTAGGTTGTTTAAATAAATTATAAAACACAAAAACTAAAAAAGCACTCAAAATAGAGTGCTTTTTTTATATTTTAAAAGTGCAATTTATAATTGGAAACCACGTATATTGGGTATTACACTTATCACATCCATAAGCCTTTGTACCTGGAACTAATTTAACAAATGGTTTTCGTTGTAAACGATGTCTAGAGGGAGATTTACATCTTGGGCAAACTTTCATAATTAAATATTTCTTTTTTAAACACTAAACTATTGATTTTAAATAAGTTAAAAATATTCTAAATTAACTGATTTCTATATTTTTATTATTTATTTCTATTAAAAGGCATCTAAAACACCATTAATATTCTTTACAATATAAAATTTTAGCGAAAGAGAAATATTCTACAAATAAAAAAACCCAAAAAGCGAAAGACATTTTGGGTTTTTTTGTTAAATTTTAAATGAACAATTAATGAATGAAAACCAGGTATAAAAGGTATTGCATTTATCACATGAATAACTTTTCGTTCCTGGAATTAATCTCACAAATCCTTTTCTCCTGAGTCTATGATTAGACGTAGATTTGCAATTTGGGCATCTTTTCATAAGTTGTTTGTTTGGGTGATGCTAAATTACTACAAATGAAATAAATACAATGAAAAAAAGATTTTTTTATTGATAATTTATCAAAATTAAAGATTTGATAAAAATAATTTAAAATTATGATGATATTAAATTAATGAGTATTTGATTTTATTGTTTTTGCAATTGCTTGTTCGTTTTTCCAATCAATCCATTTTTGACCATTTATTTTTCGCATCAAATTATCAAAATTTCGCATAATAAAAATGTTATAAATCGCTTTAGCAAGGTTTAGAGGTTTGTGAGCAATCGAACGTAAACTCATTGAAAACCCTGGAGTAATGTATTTCATATAATGCCAATAACCTTCTGGAATATACAAAACATTACCATGTTCTAAATTAGTAATATATCCTTTAGCATGTTTTAATCTGGGCCATTTCTCAAAATCTGGATTGGAAAAATCAATATCTTCTCTGGTAATTAATGAATGTGGCACTTTGTACAAAAAATCATTTTGCTGTTGATCAAACAAAATAATTTCTTTTTTTCCATGAAAATGAAAGTGAAAAATATTTGCCAAATCTATATCATAATGCATAAAAGTATACGAATCTTTTCCCCCGAAAAATAGCATTGGTAAACCTTTTAACAATTTTAACCCAAAATCAGGATAGGTAAAATCTTTCTGTAAAACAGGTACTTCTTTTAAGATATTCCACAAAAAAATACGGAATTTAGTTGGCTCTTTTTCTAATAAATCTACATAATCTGCCATTTTCATTTTGGCATGAGGTTCGTTAAACCCATCTTTATAATCTACTGGCCTATCATCATATAAAGGAACTATTTTATCTCCAGCAACTTCTTTCATGTAAGCTAAATTCCATTTTGAAAAAGCTGGCCAATCTTCAATAAAACGCTCAATCACAACTGGTTTTTGAGGTTTGAAATATTTTTTTAAGAATTCTTCTTTTGTGATAGTGTCTACTCTATCAATTTGAGATAAATTCAAACTCATATGTAACAATTTTAAAACTGCAAAGTTAAGAAAAGGTTATGAAATTTTT
>JANQTK010000119.1:19298-20527 GCA_030731695.1 Polaribacter sp. | reverse complement strand
ATACTTTTGGGTCTTGAGTGATTCCCCAACCATCCAAAATCATTAAAATTACTTTCTTGTTCATTTTGAAAAATTATTGAGTAAAATTACGAAAGTTTTCAAAGGTTTTTTTAAAATTTTACGAAACCGATAACGTAGATGAGTAGTAAAATCAGAATTGTAATTAGAATTATATTTTTTTTTAATGCTTTTTTATTTTCCTCTTGAATTTTTTCTCTGATTCTGGTAAGTTGACTTTCGGTTGCTTTTTTCTTAAAAAAAACTTGAATATTGTTTCCTTTTTTAAAATTTTTGATTTTTTCGTAAGTAGAACTACGATTTCTTTTATCGCTTTTTATACTATCAAAAATGTGCGCAACAAATCCTTCTTTAGCCATTATATTGAAAAAACTAAATATAATTAATTTTATTTAAAAGATTGTTCATTAAGTTTTAACAGGTATTTTTTGAAGATTGATTTACAAAACCCGAAAGGCAGATTTGTAATCCGTGCAACATCAATAATTAAAACAAATTAAGCACAGAAACCTCTAATTTATAATCTAACTCAGCATAGTTTCTTTTAAATATAAAGTATTCTTACATTTTTAAACATATTTTGTTGGTACGGATTATAAATCCACTCTATTTTGAAAAATATACAAAATGATGCATGAGTTTAATCGGAATAAGTTTAAGAATTTGCATTAATTCTTTTAATAAAAAAAATCCCAATCAATTTTGACTGAGATTTTTTTTAGTATTATTTATTCGAAAGCATAGAATCTATTTTTTGAATTGAAAACCTATTTGTAATATTTTTTTTAATCATTCCATTTAATATTAAGGTATCTATAACTTCTTTATCTTTTTTACTAGTTAATAAAAAATTAATAGGTTCATAATTACGAAGTATCAAAATTTTATAATTATCCCAAAATTTAAGTTCAAATTTTTTGTTATTGGTGCGTAAATAGAATAAACTTCCATAACCCATAAGGCCTGTTGGAGGTTTGCCTTCTATATTGTAACTTATTTTATTTATCAACGAGTCATTTCTTATTAACCTTAATTCGTCATTTTTAAAAATTATATTTTCATTATTGTAACCAGTTTCCCAAGTTGTACTTTCAATTTTTTCCTTTAAAAAAACTGTCCATTCTTCTTTGTTTCTTTTCTTACAAGAAAAAAATAGAATAACAAAACAAAACAAAATGTACTTTTTCATATTATCAATCACATTTTAAAAT
>JANQTK010000119.1:12974-19288 GCA_030731695.1 Polaribacter sp. | reverse complement strand
GTTTGTATCAATTAATAATAAATCAATTATTAAAATTAGGATTAGTTTTCCTTATTTTAGAATTTTTAATTTTTTAGAAAAAAATCTGAAAATACAGATTTTTCGAAAGTGAATTAAAAGTTTAAGATTTCATACTTTTCTGTTTAGACATGTGAATTTAAGATACAAATCCGCTTTTGAATTTACCATGTTTTTTCGAAAATAATCTTATATCCATCTTTTGTAAAAGCTATAACTAATAAGTCTTTATTACTAGAAACAACTGTGTCTATTAATCCTTCATTAAAAAAAATATCTGAACTAAAATATCCTATTCCTGGTTCCCATTTTTTTGAGATCATAAAAGTCCTTCCAATTATATCATTCTTCAATTTAAAAAACTCTGAACTATCTTTAACTTTTATTATGGCAGCTTCTATACCATCATTAATCCCGTAATTATTTTTTTTCTTAACTATTTCTCCAGATTTCGGAAATTGAATTTGAGTATACCTTTCAAAGAGAAATATAAATCTATCGATTTTTGGTTCCTTAAAAGAAAAGACATTAGTTTTTTTATAAATTAAGACACTCATAAACACTATTATGAGTGATATAATAACTAGCGTAAATAACTTAGTGATTTTGTATAATTTCATATTTAATTATTCAAAATCTTCAACTAAAACACGATATGAATTAGTGATTGGTTTTTCAACATTACCCATGTATATTTTTTTTAATAGTTTGTTTGAAAAAATTAAAGAGTAAAGTTACAAAAGTTTTGAGAGGTTTTTTTAAAATTTTACGAAAGCGTTAACGTAGATGAGTAGTAAAATCAGAATTGTAATTAGAATTATATTTTTTTTTAATGCTTTTTTATTTTCCTCTTGAATTTTTTCTCTGATTCTGGTAAGTTGACTTTCGGTTGCTTTTTTCTTAAAAAAAACTTGAATATTGTTTCCTTTTTTAAAATTTTTGATTTTTTCGTAAGTAGAACTACGATTTCTTTTATCGCTTTTTATACTATCAAAAATGTGCGCAACAAATCCTTCTTTAGCCATTATATTGAAAAAACTAAATATAATAAATTTTATTTAAAAGAGTGTTCATTAAGTTTTAACAGGTATTTTTTGAAGATTGATTTACAAAATTCGTAATTTTACCAAGTAATTTTTATGAAATATACAATGGAATCCCATTTTGAACTCAATGAAGTCACCAAAAAACTACCAAAACATTTACACAAATTTATTGTGAAACAACCTTATGAGGAATATACGCCTCAAAATCAGGCTGTTTGGAGATATGTGATGCGAATGAATGTGGATTATTTGAGCAAAGTGGCACATACATCTTATTTAGCGGGATTGGGAAAAACAGGAATTTCTATCGAAAATATTCCTCATATGGAAGGTATGAATCGAATTTTGAAAGAAATTGGTTGGGCTGCAGTTTCTGTTGATGGTTTTATTCCGCCAAATGCTTTTATGGAATTTCAGGCCTATAATGTGTTGGTAATTGCCTCTGATATGCGCACCATCAATCACATTGAATACACGCCAGCTCCAGATATTATTCACGAAGCTGCAGGTCATGCACCAATAATTTCAAATCCGGAATATGCTGAATATTTAAGACGTTTTGGCGAAATTGGTAGTAAAGCCATTTCATCATCCAAAGATTATGAAATGTATGAAGCTATTAGATTGTTGTCTATTTTAAAAGAAGATCCAAATGCTAAGGAAGATGAAATTATAGCAGCACAATCAACAGTAGAATTTTTACAAGAAAATATGGGTGAATTGTCTGAAATGGCACAAATCCGAAATTTACATTGGTGGACAGTAGAATATGGCTTGATTGGAACCCTAGAAAACCCCAAGATTTATGGAGCAGGATTGCTATCTTCTATTGGCGAGAGTGCTTGGTGTATGCAAGATAGCGTAAAAAAAGCCCCTTATTCTATTGAAGCAGCAAACGTAAATTTCGATATTACAAAACCCCAACCTCAATTATTTGTAACACCCGATTTTGCTTATTTGAGTTTGGTGTTAGACGAATTTGCAAACACAATGGCTTTGAGAACAGGTGGTTTAAAAGGCATCCAAAAATTGATTGATTCTAACAGTTTAGGAACCATTGAATTGACCACAGGAATTCAAATTTCAGGAATTTTCACAAAGGTAATTCAAGATAAACATAATAAAGTTGCGTATTTTCAAACATCTGGCGAAACCGCTTTGTCTAACAGAGATAAAGAATTGATTGGTCATGGAATTTCGCATCACAAAAATGGATTTGGAAGTCCTGTTGGTAAATTGAAAGGCATCAATTTACCAATTGAAGACATGAGTCCAAGAGATTTAAAAGCTTATGGAATTTATGAAGGCGAATTTATGACACTCGAATTTGAAAGTGGTGTGATTGTAAAAGGAAAAGCAATTACGGGAACCAGAGATTTGCGTGGAAAAATTCTACTGATTACGTTGGATGAATGTACAGTAACTTTTAAAGACGAAATTTTATTCAAACCAGAGTGGGGAATTTATGACATGGCAATAGGAAAAGAAGTAGTTTCAGCATACGCAGGTGCTGCAGATGTTGCATCATTTTCGGATTTTGGAAAGGTTTCTGACACCAAAACACACAAAATTGTGTACTCTGAAAATGAGAGAAAATTGTACACATTATATCAGAAAGTGAGAGAAATCAGAACGCATTCTAAGATTAACGAATCAGAAATTATAGATGTTTTTAATCAACTTTTAGAGCAGTTTCCAAACCAATGGTTGTTGCTTTTAGAACTGTATGAATTGGCATTGAAAAATAATTTCTCTATAAAATCGGCATTATTAAAAAGTTTAGAAGAGTTGAAAAGTAATAAAAGTTACACAAGATTGATTGAAAATGGTTTAAATTTGTGCGAATTTTAAAAAAAAAGTAACATGGGATTTTTTGACATGTTTAAACCAAAAAATATGAGCTTAGAAATAAAAGAATATTTAAAAAATGATGCCATCATTTTAGATGTTAGAACTCAGGAGGAGTGGAATGAGGGGCATATTGATGGTTCAAAACACATTGTTTTGAACTTAGTTCCTGTAAAAATTGACGAAATTAAATCGTGGAAAAAACCAATCATTGCAGTGTGTAGAAGTGGAGCAAGAAGTGGTCAAGCTACCCAATTTTTAAAACAACATGGAATTGATGTTATCAATGGTGGACCTTGGCAAAATGTAGATCAGTATACTGGGAAATAGTTTTTCCTAAATCAAGTTTCGTTTTTGAGCCAACATTACAGCTTCCATTTTACTGTGAACCTGTAGTTTTTTGTAAATATTTTCAATGTGTTTTCGAACAGTAGATGGAGAAATAATGAGGTTGTCAGAAATTTCATTGTAATTCAATCCTTTGCTCAATTGCATTAAAATTTCGATTTCTCTTTTAGTAAGTTCTACTTCATCAAATTCTGCTGATTGTACAGAAATTCTCTCAGGATTTCTCAATAAATTCAATGTTTTTAATGCAATACTAGGTGTCATTGGTGCGCCACCTTGTGTAACT
This sequence comes from Polaribacter sp., assembly GCA_030731695.1. Taxonomy (GTDB): domain Bacteria; phylum Bacteroidota; class Bacteroidia; order Flavobacteriales; family Flavobacteriaceae; genus Polaribacter. The sequence goes on along the minus strand of JANQTK010000119.1, from coordinate 15,742 downwards.
TCTACAATACAATGATGCAAATTTTCGGCTTCAATTTCTTTTAATAAATACCCATTTGCCCCAGCTTTTATAGATTTAAAAACGTCTTCATCATCATCAGAAACTGTTAGCATAATGATTTTTATGTGTGGATATTTATTTTTTATCAATTCTGTTGCTTTGATTCCATCCATTACTGGCATTTGAATATCCATCAAAATAACATCAATATGATGATTTTCTTCTAGTTTTCCAATCAATTCTGCACCATTATTTCCAGTAAATTTTATGGAAATATCATCAAAAAAAGAGAGCTTTTCTTTGATAGCTTTCATCAAAAAATAATTGTCTTCTGCAATGCAAATTTTCAAATTCATAAAGGCTATTTTAATTTTTTAACGGCAACTGAATCTCGATTTTTGTTCCTTTTTCTATGGATGAATCAATTGAAATGGAAGCATTTATCTCAGAAATACGTTGTTCCATATTTGCCAAGCCATTTCCCAAATCTACTTTTTTAATGTCAAATCCTTTTCCATCATCAATAATCGAAACTTTAAAAATGGTTTCATCTTTATATAAATGAATCATAATTTTTTTAGCATCAGCATATTTAATTGCGTTGTTGATTGCTTCTTGAATTACTCTAAAAATATTGATGCCTACCAAGGACGAAAACCCAATATTTGTATCAATATCATAGTTGATGTCAAATTCTGTTTTTGGAACTGCTTTTTTTGCTTTTTGTATAAAAGACAACACTCTTGTGTGCAAATCTTCCACCGAAATTTCGGCTTTATTCATTGCCCAAATCGTGTCTCGCAATTGAAAAATAGTGTCTGAAGTAAACGAACTGATGTTGGTTAATTTTTCTTTCAAAGAATCATTTGCGTCTTTAGAAAGATATTTTAAATTGTCTAAAGACGAGATTATAAATGTGAGTTGCGCACCAATATTGTCATGCAAATCTCTCGAAATTCTGAGGCGTTGTTCTTGCAATCTATTTTGAGTTTTAATGGTCGCCAAAGCATCTTTTAAGTCAATTTCTTTTTGCAATTGTTTGCGTTTAAACTGATTTTTCTTGTAGTTTGCGAAGAATAGTAATCCTAAAAATAAAAGCGCAAAAGTGACAATGGTTGCATACAAACTTTTGTTTTTCAAAGCCAATTCTTGCTTCAGAACGATTTCTTTTTGTGCGGAAATTTCAGCTTCTTTTTGCGCAGTTTGATATTTGGTTTCTAGTTCAGAAAGTTGTAGAATTACTTTATTATTAATCAACAATTCTTGCATTTCTATGAATTTTTCTTTGTAAAAACTCACACTATCAGGCTGTTTTAAATAGGCTTTTAGCTCCATGAATTGCTTGTAAGCATCTTGTTGCAATTCATTCGCTTTGATTTTTTTTGAAATTGATAATCCTTGATGTAAATATCTTTCGGATTCCAGATAGTTTTTTTGTTTCATTTGCAAATCACTTAAACTCAATAAAGTACTAGCAATGCCGTAATTATCTTGAAGTTGTTGTCGTATTTGCAATGATTTTTTAAAGTTTTCGAATGATTTGCTAAAGTCGTTTTCGCTTTTGTAAAGTGTTCCTAAGTTGTTGTAAATTGTAGATAATTCATTGATAGCGTTCAATTTAGTTCCAATTTCTAAACTTTTTTCATAATACACTTTGGCACTATCAATATTTTTGAGTGCAATATGAACATTTCCAAGACCCACAAACGATTCTAAAATTCCTTTTTCATCGTTTAATGAGGTTCTAATTTTTAGCGCTTCTTGATGTTTTTCAAATGCTTTTTGGAATTGTTTGGTGTCTTTATAAAGGTTTGCAATGTTGTTTAAATTGGCTGCAACAAATCTTTTTTGGCCTAATTTTTCATAAATTTTCAAAGATTCAAAGGCATAAAAAATGGCGGAATCTAATTGAAATAATTGATTGTGTGATATACCAATTTTGTTATATAAACTTGCAATACCAACGTTATCTTTGATTTTTTTTCTGATAGTTAAAGATTTTCTATAATAAACCAATGAAGAATCAAATTGCGACAAACGATAGTGCACAATTCCTAAATCGTTATAAGCTTGTGAAATGCCACCTAAATTGTTCGTTTTTTTGGAAAGTGCTAATGCAAGTTTGTTATATTTAAAAGCAGAATCTGAAGAAAAACTTGAATAATACCAACCCAAATCACCCAAATATTTTATTTTTAGTGAATCTGAAATTGAGCGATTTTTAAGCTGTTCTTTTAAAGCATCAATTTGTTTTTGTTGCGCAAAATTTGCAAATGAAACAATCCCAATAATAAAAAGTAAAATAATACGCAATCTGTTTTGTTTCATATGTGAAAAATAAGTCCTTAAATTTATAAAATTTCTTTTAAAGTAAAATCTAGATTTACAATAGCAACTTTAATATTCAAAAATTGCTGTTGTGTATTTTTTTCTAAATCATTGATTTTCTCAGAAACTGTAGTCAATTTAGCTTCATTTTTTCTTTCTTTTTCAATTTCGATTTCTAAAAATGTATTTTTTTTGGAAATCGTGTTTTGATATTTCTGAACTCCTAAAAATGTCCAAATTGAAAAAATCAACAGGAAAAAAGTCAAAAAATAGGGGATTGTATCCATGTGTTTTTTTAATAATTTTATAAAAGGTAAAACGTAATTTTATTATCTTCAGCTCCCATCAACAACAACCCTTTTACTGTTTTTTCTCTTAAAACTAAAGGAGTTTGAAATATACACAAGGTTCCTTCGCTTACATTATTCGTAGTTTTCATC